>NZ_JASJHV010000022.1:0-30517 GCF_037625555.1 Lacinutrix sp. | reverse complement strand
GACAATCATATCATCATCAAAATGAAGTGTAACCTCTGGTGTAACTGTTTTAACCAATCCTTTTTGATTGATAATTAACAATTTATCTTCACCTCTAAACTCACCAACTAGCTCTCCTCTATTGTCTACATTTAAACGTTGTACTGTATCGTCAAACCATATTTTACGTGGTTTTAATGTAGAAACTCCTTTTTCTTTAAGTTCTATTTTCTTGATAGGATATTTAGTGGCTACATTACCTTTACTAGTACGACCTTTAATTAAAATATCAGCAAAATCAATATCCCATTTTAACTTTTTAACACTACCTACTTGGCGTAAGAAAACTGTAATTACTTCTGCTTCACCATTAGGATTTGCTGAGAAATACCACAGCTTAGAACTTTTAGTTCCATTTGTTAAATCATATTCTTTATCACGCGTCATTGAGGTAACGGCAAAACGCTTTATATATGAAGCGCCTTTACTACCATCACGATAAATCATGTTATAAATAGTACGTTTATCTTTCTTTTTAAAGATGGCTAAATGAATAATATCTTTACCAATAAAGGTTTTAGAATCTACTTTAGTCACCATCATTTTTCCATCTCCTGTAAATGCAATTATATCGTCAATATCACTACAATCGCAAACATAATCATCTTTACGCAAAGAGGTTCCTATAAAACCTTCTTCTCTATTAACATAAAGCTTCGTGTTTCTAATAATAACTTTAGTAGCGTCAACATCTCCAAAAGTTCTTATTTCAGTTTTACGCTCTCTACCTTCTCCATAATCCTTTTTTAATCTTGTAAAATAGGTAATTGCATAATCTATTAGGTTTGCTAAATCATGTTTTACTTCAGCAATACTATCTTCTAAAGCATCAATTTTTTGTTGCGCTTTATCAATATCGAATTTAGAAATACGTTTTATTCGAATTTCAGTTAAACGCGTAATATCTTCAACCGTTATGGCTCGTTTTAAATGTTTTATATCTGGCTGAAGTCCTTTATCTATAGCACTAATTACGCCTTCCCAAGTTTCTTCTTCTTCAATATCGCGATAGATTCTATTTTCTATAAAAATACGCTCTAAACTTGCAAAATGCCATTGTTCTTCGAACTCACCAAGTTTTATTTCTAACTCTTGTTTAAGAAGTTGTACGGTATTATCTGTACTACGACGCAACATTTCGGTTACACCAACAAATAAGGGCTTGTTATCTTCAATTACACAACCTAATGGTGAAATTGAGCTTTCGCAACTTGTAAAAGCAAATAATGCATCAATTGTTTTATCTGGTGATAAACCAGAAGGCAATTGAATAAGAATTTCAACATTAGCTGCTGTATTATCTTCAATTTTTTTAATCTTAATTTTACCTTTATCGTTTGCTTTTAATATGGAATCGATAAGTGATGATGTTGTGGTCCCAAAAGGAATTTCGGAAATTACTAAAGTATTCTTATATGTTTGTGAAATTTTGGCACGAACGCGTACTTTTCCTCCACGTAATCCATCGTTATAATTAGAGAAATCTGCTACTCCAGCTGTTGGGAAATCTGGAAGAATAGTAAAACGTTTACCTTGTAAATGTTTTATTGAAGCATCAATTAACTCTATAAAATTATGTGGTAATATTTTGGTCGATAAACCTACAGCAATCCCTTCTCCACCTTGTGCTAACAATAACGGAAACATAACAGGTAGATTGGTAGGCTCTTTTCTTCTACCATCGTAACTCTGTTGCCACTCTGTAATTTTAGGATTAAAAACAACATCTAAACCAAATTTAGAAATTCGCGCTTCTATATAACGTGAAGCTGCTGCGCGATCTCCTGTTAGTATATTTCCCCAGTTTCCTTGTGTCTCTATTAGTAAATCTTTCTGGCCAATTTGAACCATCGCATCTGCAATACTTGCATCTCCATGAGGATGATACTGCATCGTGTGACCAACAATGTTAGCTACTTTGTTGTAACGTCCATCGTCTAAATCCTTCATAGAATGCATGATACGACGTTGTACAGGCTTAAAACCATCTTCAATCGCTGGAACTGCACGTTCTAAAATTACATACGAAGCGTAATCTAAAAACCACTCTTTATACATTCCAGTAATTCTGGTAATGGTTTCTTGTGGTTCTTGGTTTTCGTTTGTTAGGTCGTCGTTTTCTTCTATCATCTACTTTTCTTCTTCTATTAAATCAACCTCAACCTTCAAATTATTAATAATAAACTCTTGTCTGGTTGGTGTGTTTTTTCCCATATAAAATGATAATAACTCATCTATAGACATGTTATCATCAAGCATTACAGGATCTAAACGAATATCGTCACCAATAAAATGAACAAACTCATCTGGTGATATTTCACCTAATCCTTTAAATCGAGTTATTTCAGGTTTAGGTTTTAATTCTTCTAATGCATCACGTCGTTCTTCTTCAGAATAACAATAAATTGTTTTCTTTTTATTTCGTACTCTAAACAAAGGTGTTTGTAAAATATACAAATGCCCTTCTTTTATTACTTCAGGAAAAAACTGAAGAAAAAATGTTATTAATAATAAACGAATGTGCATACCATCAACATCGGCATCGGTAGCTATTACTACGTTGTTGTAACGCAAATCTTCAAGAGATTCTTCGATATTTAATGCAGCTTGTAGCAAGTTAAACTCTTCGTTTTCGTAAACAATTTTCTTTGTTAAACCATAACAATTAAGCGGTTTACCTTTTAAACTAAAAACGGCTTGCGTATTAACATCTCGAGATTTAGTAATACTACCAGATGCTGAGTCTCCCTCTGTAATAAAAAGTGTAGACTCAAGATTTCTATCGTGTTTTATATCTCCAAAATGTACACGACAATCGCGTAACTTCTTATTGTGTAAATTAGATTTTTTAGCTCTGTCTTTTGCTAATTTTCTAATACCAGACAATTCTTTACGCTCGCGTTCTGCTTGCATAATTTTACGTTGAATTTTCTCAGCAGTATCAGAATTTTTATGCAAATAGTTGTCTAATTGTGTTTTTAGGAAGTCGTTAATATACGTTCTTACAGTTGGCAAGTTTCCTCCCATATCTGTAGAACCTAATTTTGTTTTTGTTTGACTCTCAAAAACTGGCTCCATTACTTTAATAGAAATGGCAGACACAATAGATTTTCTAATATCTGATGCATCGTATTGTTTACCAAAGAAATCACGAATGGTTTTAACAATGGCTTCTCTAAACGCTGTTAAGTGCGTTCCTCCTTGCGTTGTGTTTTGCCCGTTTACAAAACTATTATACTCTTCGCTATATTGCGTTTTACTATGTGTTAATGCCACTTCTATATCATCACCACGAAGATGAATAATAGGATAAAGCAAATCTGATTCTGCTATTTTTTCGGCTAGTAAATCTTTTAAACCATTTTCGCTAAAATATTTCTCGCCATTAAAAACTATGATTAAACCTGGATTTAGGTATACATAGTTTTTAAGCATCTTAACGATGTATTCTGGTCTGTATTTGTATTTTTTGAAGATGATTTCATCTGGAATAAAAGATACTTTTGTTCCTTTTCTTCTACTCGATTCTTCTAATAACTCTTGGTTAATTAAATTACCTTGTTCAAAATCTGCTGATGCACTTTTTCCATCTCGAGAGGATTCAACTCTAAAATAAGACGATAAGGCGTTAACTGCTTTGGTACCAACACCGTTTAATCCTACTGATTTTTTAAAGGCTTTAGAGTCGTTTTTTCCTCCTGTATTCATTTTAGAAACAACATCTACAACTTTACCAAGTGGAATACCACGTCCATAATCGCGAACAATCACTTTACTACCTTGAACAGAAATTTCTATGGTTTTTCCTGCTCCCATAACATACTCATCTATAGAGTTATCGAGCACTTCTTTTAGTAAAATATAAATACCATCGTCTGGTGATGAACCATCGCCTAATTTACCAATATACATACCTGGACGCATACGAATATGCTCTTTCCAATCGAGCGAGCGTATATTATCTTCGGTATATTTAGTTTGATCAGACATAGAATTGATTAAAATTTGTGATAGAACGCTAATATAATACAACGTTACAAAAAATGAAACTCTGCATTGATAAAGTAATTAACAATGTAGTTTGATAAGTATTATTGACAAAGAAACTATCTTTTTTATTAAAATAAATGTACAAAAAACGAGATGAATTACCATCTCGTTTTAGTCTTTTGTATAAATTTACTTTACTCTTTTTAGACATTAAAAAGAAAGTGCATCACATCACCATCTTTTAAAGTGTAAGCTTTACCTTCTACTCGCATTTTCCCTGCTTCTTTTACTTTAGCTTCGCTTCCAAAAGACACATAATCTTCGTACGCAATAACTTCGGCTCTAATGAAGCCTTTTTCAAAATCGGTGTGGATAACTCCTGCTGCTTGTGGTGCAGTAGAACCAATATTAATTGTCCAAGCTCTAACTTCTTTTACTCCTGCTGTAAAATAGGTTTGTTGGTTTAATAATTTATATGCTGAACGAATTAATTTTGCAGAACCTGGTTCGTCTAAACCGATATCTGCTAAAAACATTTGGCGTTCCTCGTAATCGTCTAATTCTGTAATATCTGCCTCTGTTCCTACTGCAAGCACTAAAACTTCAGCATTTTCATCTTTTACTGCTTCTTTTACTCTATTTACGTAATCGTTTCCATTAACTGCTGCACTTTCATCTACGTTACAAACATACATTACTGGCTTATCTGTTATTAATTGAGATGGTTTTACAAAATCGTTATATTCTTCTTCTGTAAACTCTAAAGCTCTAACAGATAGTCCTGCTTCTAAACCTGCTTTAAGTTTTAACAAAACAGCTTCTTCTTTTTGTGCTTCTTTATTTCCAGTTTTAGCAGCACGTTTTACTTTATCAAGCTTTTTATCTACGGTCTCTAAATCTTTTAACTGTAATTCTATATCAATAGTTTCTTTGTCGCGAATAGGATCTACACTATTATCTACGTGAACAATATTATCGTTATCAAAACAACGTAAAACATGTAAAATTGCATCTGTCTCACGAATATTTGCTAAGAATTGGTTGCCTAAACCTTCACCTTTACTTGCGCCTTTTACTAAACCTGCAATATCTACAATCTCTACTGTTGCTGGTAATACACGCTCAGGATTTACTAAAGCTTCTAATTTTTGAAGTCTAGGATCTGGTACGTTTACCACACCAATATTTGGTTCTATTGTACAAAACGGAAAATTTGCACTTTGTGCTTTCGCATTAGACAAACAATTAAATAATGTTGATTTTCCTACGTTTGGTAAGCCTACAATTCCTGCTTTCATTGAAATATATTTTTATTGTTTCCGTAAAGTTGGAAACCTCTTAGATTTTGCGTTTACAAATGTAGTTAATTCTTTAAATCTTCATTGAATACGTTTAAAATAATTTACTTATTTAGGAAATACTCAACTTAAATTGTTATATTTGGGAATCAGCATAAACTAATCATTATGAAATCATTTATTATACCTTTATTACTTCTATTATTTGTTTTTTCTTGCTCTAAAGACGAAAAGCCAAATCCAATTCCAGAAAATATTAATATTAAAGGAAAACTTTTAGCACCAAACAATCAAGATCCAATTGTGGATGCAAAAGTTGTTGCTTTTCAAAATAATATTACACAATACGAAACTACTACAGATCCTGAAGGTGTTTTTGTTTTGAATATTCCAAAAGGTGAATATGATATTTCTTTATCAAAAGGCTTGTTTTCTACCCAAAAACAAATTACTGTTGAAGTTGAAACTACCTTAGAAAATTATAAGATTGAAATACTACCAAATATTGGAGTTATTACCGGAAGTTATGATAATATTGAAAGTGTACTATATGGAATTGGATTAGTAAACCCTATTACTGGATTACCTTTATTCGATATTATTGATGGAATTACAACTAACAGAACCACAACTAATAAGCATTATCGTGGTAAGAACAATGGTATGGCAAATAGAAACCCAATATTAAATCCAAATGTAAGTTTTTCTTATACAGATTTAATGTCTAATCCTTCGCTTTTAGCTTCATATGACATTCTGTTTATTAATTGTAGCTCGCATTCTAATAATCTTTTGTACGAACAAAATTTAATGGACTATGTTAATAATGGTGGCTTTTTGTATGTTACAGACTGGTCTTCTAGTCTTTTAAACACAATCACTAATAATGATTCAGATTACTTATCTTTTTATACACCAAGAAGAAGTGGTCAATCTTTAACAACGACAGCAACTATTCTAGATGGGAATTTAAGCGCTTGGTTATTACTTAATTTTGGTATATCTATTAATGATACTCTAGAAATCAATGAGTTTTTACCTGGTTGGCAAGTGGTAGATTCTTACGACGCTTCAACAACTATTTCTTGGTTAAATGGTACAGTTGATTATAAAGATGATACCAATACAACTGTTACTGAAAACAAAGGATTAGCATTTACATTTTTGTTAGGCCAAGGTGCAATATTCTATTCATCATTTCATACTGAAAATGAAGAATTCGATTTTACAACAACAGATAGAGTTATGGAATATTTAGTTTTTGAAATGACAGATATTGAGTAAAGTAAAAAATAAATTTATAAAAAAAGCCAAACTAGTCTCGTTTGGCTTTTTTATATATCATTTAATATTATTTGTGCGTTATTATCCGTTAGGATGCATAAACTTCTGCTTTCCTAATAATACGTCTTCAGTTTCTACATGATCATCATCTGGAACACAACAATCTACTGGACAAACTGCAGCACATTGTGGTTCTTCATGAAAACCAACACATTCTGTACACTTATCTGGAACAATGTAATAAATTTCATCGCTTATAGGTTCTTGTGCCTCGTCTGCATCTACAGCCTTACCATCTGTTAGTACAATACTGCCTTCTAAACTTGTACCATCTTTATATCTCCAATCGTCTGCGCCTTCGTAAATTGCGGTATTTGGACATTCTGGCTCACATGCTCCACAATTTATACATTCGTCTGTTATAATAATTGCCATAGTAATTCTTTTATTTAGTTTGCGTAAATTTGCAGTTGTAAAAATAACGACAAAACACTTATTACGCAAGTATAGAATGGAATTACAACAAAGAATTAACGCTTTCGCTAAATTGGGAGCTTTTATTAGTCTGTTTACTTCTGAAGAATTGAACAAACAAGATAACATCCCTCACAATGATTTATTTTTTGATGGTTTTAAACACCAGATGAAACTTGCAAAAGAGCACAATGGATGGTTTACTCAAGCAAATATTGTATTTGCATTAAATGGATGGTGTTTATCCTTAACTGAAAGTCAATTAACAAAATGGACTTCTTCATACAAATTCAATAATACTACCTCACAAAATGTAGCTATTATTATGGCAGGTAATATTCCTTTAGTAGGTTTTCATGATTTTATATCGGTTTTAATTTCAGGGCATTCTGTTTTAGTGAAACAATCCTCTAACGATAAACATTTACTACCTTTTTTAGCTAAATATTTAGAACATGTAGAGCCAGAATTTAAGGGTAAAATTACTTTTACTCAAGAAAAAATGGAAAATTTTGATGCTGTTATTGCAACAGGAAGCTCTAATACTGCACGCTATTTTGAATATTATTTTAAAGATAAGCCATCAATTATTAGAAAAAACAGAAATTCGGTTGCTGTATTGTCTGGAAACGAATCTCATGAACAACTAGAGAACCTTTCAGAAGACATCTTTAGATATTACGGTTTAGGTTGTAAAAACGTGTCAAAGTTATTTTTACCTAAAGATTACAACTTCGATGCTTTTTTTAATGCTATGTATAAGTGGAATCCAATCATAAATGAATCTAAATATGCTAATAATTACGATTATAATAAAGCTGTATATATAATGAGTGAATTTAATATGCTCGAAAATGGCTTTCTTATGATTAAAGAAGATAAAAGCTTTGCATCTCCTATTGCTACAGTTTTTTATGAGTATTATGAAAACCCTAAAGCACTTGAAAGCATATTAAAAAATGAAGCAGAAAACATACAATGTATAGTCTCTAAAGGCTTTACAGCTAATGAAATTGATTTTGGCAACACACAAAAACCAAAACTTTGGGATTATGCAGATAATGTAGATACAATTGATTTTTTGTTAAAATTATAGTTGATAAATTATTAATTTCATAACAAAAAAACGCACTTTATTTAGCACCTTTGTATTCTCGTAAATTAAACTCATTTTTTTTTAAATGACACCTAATAAATACTGAAATTAAATTCAGAGCATCATGAAAAGACACAATTTTAGCGCAGGACCTTGCGTATTACCAAAAAAAGTAATCTTAAAAGCATCAGAAGCCTTATTAGACTTCGATAACGGTTTATCTTTAATAGAAATATCTCACAGAAGTAAGCCTTTTGTAGATGTAATGGAGAAAGCTAGAGCTTTAGCTCTAGAGCTTTTAGGTATAGAAGGTAAAGGCTACAAAGCATTGTTTTTACAAGGTGGAGCAAGTACACAGTTTTTAATGGTAGCACTTAATTTACTAGAAAAACGAGCTGGTTACTTAAATACAGGTACCTGGAGTGATAAAGCGATTAAAGAAGCTAAGATTTACGACGATATTTATGAAGTTGCATCTTCTAAAAATGCCAACTTTAATTATATTCCAAAAGGATACGATGTTCCTTCAGATTATGACTATTTTCATTGTACATCTAACAATACTATTTTTGGAACACAAATGAAAAGTTTTCCAAAAGTAGATATTCCTATGGTTTGCGATATGAGTAGTGATATTTTCTCTCGTACTTTAGATTTTTCTCAATTTGATTTAATTTATGCTGGAGCTCAAAAAAATATGGGTCCTGCTGGAACAACTCTTGTTGTTATAAAAGAAGACATATTAGGAAAAGTATCTCGCAAAATACCGTCGATGATGGATTATAAAGTGCACTTAAGCAAAGGAAGTATGTTTAATACGCCTCCAGTGTTTGCTGTTTACACATCTATGCTAACCATGCAATGGTTAAAAGATTTAGGTGGTATTAAAGCTATAGAAAAAGAAAACGAAAAGAAGGCTATTTTAATGTATTCTGAAATAGATTTAAACCCACTTTTTAAAGGTTATGCAGCAAAAGAAGACCGTTCTAAAATGAACGCAACGTTTACTCTGGAAAACGAAAATTTAAAAGAAACGTTCGAATCTATGGTTGCTGCAGAAGGAATTAATGGTATTTATGGTCATAGAAGTGTTGGTGGTTATAGAGCGTCTATGTATAATGCTTTAACGCTTGATAGTGTAAAAGTCTTGGTTGAGATTATGAGCGAATTGGAGAGTAAAGCTTAATTAGTTCTCAGTAAGCAGTCGTAGTTAGCAGTTGCTCACTCGAATTTTTAATAAAATAAAATTAACTTTAAGTTGAAATGCTTAGTGTTCACAAAACTTTTACATTTTAACTTTTAACTTTTAACTATAATAATGAAAGTATTAGCAAACGATGGTATTTCGCAAAGCGGAATAGAAAACTTAGAAAAAGCAGGATTTGAAGTATCTACAACAACAGTTGCGCAAGAACAATTAGCAAATTATATTAATGAAAATAAAATTAGTGTTGTTTTAGTTCGTAGTGCTACAACTGTAAGAAAAGAAGTTATAGATGCATGTCCAAACTTAAAAATTATTGGTCGTGGTGGTGTTGGTATGGATAATATAGATGTAGACTATGCGCGCGAAAAAGGAGTACATGTCATAAATACACCTGCAGCTTCTTCTCAATCTGTAGCAGAATTAGTTTTTGCTCACCTTTTTACAGGTGTTCGTTATTTATACGACTCTAATAGAAACATGCCTTTAGATGGAGATACTCAATTTAAAAAACTAAAGAAAAACTACGCTAAAGGTGTAGAATTAAGAGGAAAAACACTTGGTGTTATTGGTTTTGGACGTATTGGTCGTGAAGTCGCTAAAATAGCTTTAGGAGTTGGTATGAAAGTTATAGCCACAGATAAATTTGTTGGTAAGGCAGACATTAAAGTAGAATTCTACAATGGCCAATTTATTAATATAGAAATTGAAACTGAATCTATGGAAGAAGTTTTAAAACATTCAGACTTTATTACTCTACATGTTCCTGCACAAAAAGATTATGTTATAGGAAAAGTAGAGTTCGATATCATGAAAAATGGTGTTGGATTAGTTAATGCTGCACGTGGAGGTGTTGTAAATGAAGTAGAATTAGTAAATGCTCTAGATAGTGGTAAAGTTTCTTTTGCAGGTTTAGATACCTTTCAAGATGAACCTACTCCAGCAGTACAAATATTAATGAATCCTAAAATTTCATTAACGCCTCATATTGGAGCAGCTACAAACGAAGCACAAGATCGTATTGGTTTAGAATTAGCCTCGCAAATTAAAAGTTTGCTACTCACCAAAAAAAACTAACACTTTATAGATTAAGTTTAACATTTTACAAAAACTAAGCCTTAAAAATAACGTTAAGGCTTTTTTTATGTGCTTTCGGATTAATTAACAACATAAACAAAATAAAAAGATGTCAGGAATTTTAGATTTATTAGGAAGCGATTTAGGAAAATCAATCATTAGCGGTGTTGCAGGATCAACAGGAAACGATACCAATAAAACAAATAGTGTACTTACTATGGCTTTACCTGTTTTAATGAAAGCAATGCAACGTAATGCTTCAACTCCAGAAGGTGCGGAAGGACTTATGGGAGCAATACAAGGAAAACATAATGGTAGTATCTTAGATAATCTTGGTGGATTATTTGGTGGTGATGTTGACGATGAAGTAAAAAATGATGGTTCAAAAATTTTAGGTCATGTATTAGGTTCAAGACAACAAGGAGTTGAAAAAATTATAGGTGAAAAATCTGGCTTAGACGCTAGTTCTGTAGCAAATATTTTAAAAGTTACTGCACCAATTTTAATGGGTGTTTTAGGAAAACAAGCAAGTGCAACTGGAGTTAGTTCTGCAGGAGACATAAGCGGTTTACTTGGTGGATTACTTGGTGGATTACTTGGTGGAGCTAGCAACACTGGAGAAGTTACTCAAGAACAAAATTTTCTTGAAAAAATGTTAGACAGCGATGGAGATGTTAGTATTATTGATGATGTTGCAGGAATGGTATTAGGTCAAGTTACCAAAGGTGGTAGTGGCAGCAGTGGTATTGGCGGTTTATTAGGTGGTCTTTTTGGTAAATAATATTTTACAAAAGAATTAAACTAAATATTTAAAAGAGTCAAACCTTGGTTTGACTCTTTTTTAGTTATATTATTTAACTCATTTATTAATTTGTATTTTTAATAAAAATTAAACTCATGAAAAACACACTTCTATTACTTACTATTATAGTTATGGTTTTTGCTTGTAATGCTTCTAAAGAAAATATAACACCAGAAAATAAAACAGTGCAATTAAAAAAAGGAGATACTATTAAAATCTCTGGAGATAAATTAGAATACGATATTATTATTATAGAAGCAGGTTTTGGTGCTTACCTTGACTCTATTGCTAAACCTGAAGGTTATTATACACAAGGTTACTTAGAAAGTAAAAACATTAGATATGTACAAGCATGGAATAGTCGTGTAATAAATCCATCACGTTACGATTCTAACTTATACGAAATGGAAATTAATTATAGACAAGGGGTCGATTATGGCTACGATGTTAATTATAAAATATACAATTACTTCGTTTATTTTCAAAACAATTATAACCAGAACCTTTTAGGTACAAGAATTCCTCAAAATTAATTTATATTTGCAACTTCAAATTTTAAATAATGGAGCAATTTAAAAAACGTTGGGAAATTACAAAAAACTGGCAATTACTATTTCCTATTATAGGTTTATTGGTTTTATTCTACTCTAGTTTTAAACTTGCAGGATTATTTTTAAAAACATTTCATGTTGCATTTCAAATTGTACTTGCGCTAATAATTAGTTTTTTCCTTTTAAAATTAGTTTTATTTCTTTTTAAAAAGCTAGAAAAAAAATGGATTGTAAACCAACGTTGGGAAATTATAAGAATTTTTATTGTTTTTGCTATCACAGGATCTTCATCTGTATTAATAGGGAGACCAATCATTAAATTTATAGGAATTACTAAAGAAAACTTAAATGTCTTTGTATATTGGTTTTTATATATTATCATTGGTCTCGTTTTCTACCAAATTTTATTGGTAACTATAGGTTATTTACTTGGCCAAGGTCAGTTTTTCTGGAAATTCGAAAAGAAAATGTTACGTCGTTTTGGTTTAGGGCGTTTTTTAGATTAAATGGAAAAGAGAATACAACATATTTTTTATAGAAGTATAGCAATCTTGCTATTACTTGCTGTTGTATTACCTTCAGTTATTAAATTTGCACATGTTTTTGAAAACCATAAACATGAAGTTTGTATTAACCCTTCAGATTCTCATTTTCATGAAGTAGATATAGACTGTGAGTTTTATAAGTTTAAGATTAATCATAACATATATATTACAAATAATAGTTTTAATTTAACAAATCCTGTTTCTTTCTATAAAACAGAGATTAAAGATTATAACTTTCTTTCCAATCATCAGCAAAATTCAAAATATTTAAGAGGTCCTCCTACTTGCTAGTCTTATTAAGATAATAGTAAATACCCACTTAAATAAATACAATGAAAAATTTGTTAATATTTTTGGCATTAACAATATCTTATATTGTTAATTCTCAAGAATGTACATATACCTTTTTAGGAGAAATCTCAGATTTTCATGATGGAACACCAATTAACCAAGCTACTATTTATAGTAAAAGCTTAGATAAATATTATGTTTCAGATAGTCATGGAAAATTTAAAGTCGAAGACTTATGTAAAGGCATACTAGATCTTGTGGTTTCACATGTAGCATGCGAAACCAAGAAAATTAGTATAGTTATAGATGCAGATACATATAAATCTATAATAATGGAACACCACATACAAGATCTAGGTGAAGTTTCTATTAAAAGTTTTGGAATAAATAAAGAAACTAAAACTGGACAAGAATCAATAATAAAATCTGATGTTATAAATAAATATAGCGCTATGAGCCTTGGTGATGTTTTAAAAGAAGTACAAGGAGTTTCATCATTAAATACAGGTAGCACTATTGTAAAACCAATAATAAATGGTTTACATAGTAGTAGAATATTAATAATGAATAATGGAGTAAGACAGCAAGACCAAGAATGGGGAATTGAACATGCTCCAAATATTGATATAAATACAGCTAGTCAAATATCTGTTATTAAAGGTTCTGGTGCATTAGCTTATGGAGGAGACGCAATTGGTGGTGTTGTGGTAATAAATCCAAATAGAGTGATTAATAAAGATACAGTTTATGGGAGAACTATAATTGGTGGGCAAACCAATGGGAGTGGTTATAATATTACCTCTACTATAAATAAAAATTATAAATCAGGATGGTTTGGTCAAGTTCAAGGATCTTATAAAATAAATGGTGATTTTAAAGCTCCAGATTATTATTTAACCAACACAGGTCTAAACTCTAAAGGAATATCTGCACGTTTTGGTAAAAATAAATTTGAATCTGGTTTTGAGTTATATTATAGTTACTTTGATAATGAAATTGGTATTTTAAAGTCTGCACATATTGGTAACATAAAAAATTTAGCCACTGCACTTAATGCTCCTGTACCACTTTTTACAGACGATCTAGGTTACGATATTATAGAGCCTAAGCAAGAAGTAGAACATAATCTTTTTAAAGCATCATATTACAAACGATTTAAAAATTTTGGTAAAGTAGATATACAATACGACTACCAAAACAACCAACGTTTTGAATTTGACATAAGACGAGGTGGTAGAAGCGAAAAACCAGCTGTTGATCTTAAACTGCAAACACACACTGTTTCTGTAAATGCAAAAATTGATAACAACCAAGAGCAAAAGCATAACTTTGGTTTGCTGGCTAGATATCAAAATAATTTTGCAAATCCAGATACAGGTATTAGACGTTTAATACCAGATTGCGATAAATACGACTTTGGCATTTATACCACAAATGAATGGTCTATTAAAGACAACTTAATTGTTGATTCTGGTTTACGTTATGATTTTAGTAGAATAGATGCTTTAAAATTCTACAGAGTTTCTGCTTGGGAAAACCAAGGATACGATGAAGATTTTAGAGATATTATTGTTGGTTCTGTAGTTGCTGGTGAAGTTATTAATGATGTAATTAATACTAATGCTTCACAATACTTAACAAATCCAATTTTTGACTTTCATAATATATCAGCTTCTATAGGAATTAAGTATGATTTAAATGATAATCAACACTTAAGTTTAGGATATAATTTAGCAAGTAGAGCTCCTAATGCTTCAGAAATGTTTAGTGATGGTTTACATCATTCTGCAGCAAGAATAGAAACAGGAGACATTCGTATAGATAGTGAGCATTCTCATCGTATTTCGGCAACATATGCCTACAATGCTTCTAAATTTAATTTACAAGTAGAATCTTACTATAATACCATAAATGATTTTATCAATTTAATTCCTAGTTCAGACGGAATAATTCCATTAATAAGAGGCCCTTTTCCTTCATGGGAATACACACAAACCAATGCTTCAATTTTTGGACTAGATGTTACAACAAATTATCAAATAACAGAGAATTTAAATGCAAATCACAAATCGTCTTTTATAAAAGGTTATGACAAAAAAGCCGATTTACCTTTAATAGATATTCCACCATTTATTACTACTAATAGTATTAGTTACACAAATTCTAAATGGCATAATTTTAACGCAAGTTTACAATCTGAATGGGTTTTTAAACAAAATGAATTCCCTAACGAGTATAATTACACAGTGGCAATTGCCAATGAAGACGATATAAATGTAGACCTTAGTCCTCCTCCAGCTTATCACTTAATGCATATTCAAGGAGAATTAACCTTACCAGTTTTTAAACAATCTAATTTGAATATTAGACTTAGTGTTGACAATGTTTTTAACACTAAATACAGAAATTATTTAAACCGTTTACGATTCTTTGCTGATGAAATGGGAAGAAATATAAAATTACAATTACAATTAAATTATTAAAAAACAAACATTTTAAATTTTACCACTATGAAAATCAATTTTTTAAATTTTAAAACAATGAAAACAACAAAATTTTATGCAAGCGCTTTTTTAGGCTTAATACTTTTAGCATCATGTTCTAGTGATGATGACAGTACACCAGCACCAGTTGAAGAAGAAGAAGCTATTACAAGTATAGTACTTACTTTTACTAATCAAGCTGATGCTACAGATACTGTTGTATTAACTTGGGATGACGCAAACTTAGACGAAGTTATAGATGCAGGAGAAAAAACTGTTACAGGTGAATTCAATACAGGTGAAGTTTATAATGCTTCTTTAGATCTGTTTAATATTGATAGAGATTTTCTTGAAGAAGATATCACATCAGAGCAAGCAGGAATAGATGCTCACTTTTTTGTTTATGGTGCAACATCTGTAGAGTTTACAATGGAAAGAGCTGATGATGATTTCACAAGATCTGACAATAATAAGCTTGGTGTAAATACTGTATGGGCTGCAGGTACAACTGCTTCAACAGGAGATATTTCAATTCAACTTTTCCATGAATCACCTAGTGTAAGTGATGCTGACGGTTTTGGTACTGCAGAAGGAACAGATACAGATATTGACATCTCATTTGGAGTGGAAATCGAATAAATAAAAAGATACCTTTTTATAAAAGCCTTTCAAAATATAACTTGATAGGCTTTTATTATAAAAATATATGATTTTTATAATATAGAAAAACAGCTTATAAACTATATATATATGTTTTATTCATTAAATTATAAACTACCTACTCTTTAAATTCTATTTGATTGTTATTGCTAAAATATATTAATTATGCTACTTTTTTGTTTTACATGAGTTGTCGTATATTTGACCAATATTATTTAACACATAATTATATTGGTATATTCCACAGTACAGATTTCTATGACAAAACATGTCTAAACTACCAAAGGAACATCAGTTTATTGATCTTTCAGATTACGGGAGACCAATAGCTAGAGTTATTGCAAATAGCTTAAAAAACACTGCCTTTACTCCTATTCACGTTACTATAGCTTTTATTATTTCGGGATTATTTGCTATATGTTGTATTATAAATAATCACTATTGGTTTGCTGGTTTTTTTCTAATTTTAAAATCTATTTTAGATGCTGCTGATGGCGAATTAGCTCGTGTTAAACAAACACCATCTTATACTGGTAGGTTTTTAGATTCTATTTCAGACATCATTTTAAATGCTCTTATTTTTATTGCGCTCTGGTATATTACAGACACCAGCATTTGGCTTACTATATTTGCATTTTTAGGCATACAATTACAAGGCACACTATACAATTACTATTATGTTATTTTAAGAAATAAATTTGATGGCGACACTACAAGTCGCATATTCGAAGACGAAATACCTGTTGCTTTACCAGGTGAAAAACAAAAGCATGTAACCTTCCTTTTTAAGTTCTACAAACTATTATATAGAGCATTTGATAGTATTATTTACAAATTAGACCATGATGCGAGTAAAGGTAAAATATTTCCAAATTGGTTAATGACGAGTATTTCTACTTTTGGATTAGGCTTTCAATTATTAATTATTGCCGTAATGCTAGTTTTAGGATTTAAACAATTTATTCTACCATTCTTCTTATTATACACTTTAATGGTTTTTGTTTTTATAGGTATTAGGAAAGTGTTTTACTAAAAAAAGCACTCCTATAAAAGAGTGCTTCATTATAAATTTAATATAAAATTTTTATAACTCTAAAATCTGTGCAGCATGATCTTTGGTTTTAACCTTATCAATTACATGAGCCACTACTCCATTTTCATCAACTAAAAAGGTTTTTCTGTGGATACCATCATATTCTCTACCCATAAACTTTTTTAATCCCCAAACACCAAAAGCTTCTATTACAGATTTATCTTCGTCTGCCAATAAATCGAACGGAAAACTATACTTTGTTTTAAAATTTGTTTGCCTTTTTTCACTGTCTGCACTTACACCTAAAATCTCGTATTCTTTATTTTGTAGAGCTTTGTAATTGTCTGTTAAGTTACAAGCTTCTGCAGTACAACCTGGTGTACTAGCTTTTGGATAAAAAAAGACGACTAACTTTTTTCCTTTAAAATCTGATAAAGAGACAGCTTTTCCATCCTGATTATTTACTGTAAAATCTGGTACTTTATCACCTTGTTTTAATGTATTCATAGTTGTAATTTTGAATTTATATCTAATAGTTCAAAAATACAACTAATGACTAAGCAAGAAAAGGTAGATTTTGTTATAAATACGTTAAATACATTATATCCTGAAATTCCTATACCTTTAGATCATAAAGACCAATACACACTTTTAATTGCTGTTTTATTGTCTGCACAATGTACAGATGTGCGCGTTAATAAAATTACACCATTGCTTTTTGCTAAAGCAGATAATCCTTACGATATGATTAAAATGAGTGTTGAAGAAATAAAAGCCATTATTAGACCTTGCGGATTATCACCAATGAAAAGTAAAGGTATTCATGGACTGTCTCATATACTTATAGATAAACACAATGGTGAGGTTCCAAAAAGTTTTGAAGCACTTGAGGCTTTACCTGCTGTTGGGCACAAAACGGCAAGTGTGGTAATGTCTCAGGCTTTTGGTGTACCAGCTTTTCCTGTAGACACTCATATTCATAGACTAATGTACAGATGGAATTTAACTAATGGTAAAAATGTAACACAAACCGAAAAAGACGCAAAACGATTATTTCCTGAAGAAACCTGGAACGATTTACATCTTCAAATTATTTGGTATGGCAGAGAATACTCACCTGCTCGTGGTTGGAATTTAGAGAAAGATATTATTACAAAAACAATTGGAAGAAGTACTGTTTTAAAGGATTATAATAAATCTAGAAAATAGAACCGCTACAGTGGTCTAATAATTGATACATAATGTGAAATATAACTCATGAAAAAGTATCTATTCCTTCTTGTTTTATTACTATTAAACTCTTCATGCATACCTGTTAAAATTGCTCCAGAAATTGAAACCCATAAAATAGTTGTAGCAAAAAAATTTAAACGAAAGTTACCAAAAACAACAGCGTTTGTGTTTAATGACCCTATAGATGCTGGTGAGTTTTACGATTATTTAAATGCAAGATATAATTTAAGTCATTTAGATGTTGGTGCTAACACGCCTTTTAAAATAGATAACACAACTTATTATTTATCTTATAGTGAAACAGAACGCGAAACACAAACTATTAATTTGCCATTTGTAATTATTGATGCTAAAAGAGATGCAAATGGAAATTCTAGACTATTTGAAGACAATTATTCTAAAAGAACTGGCAAATGGTATATTTTACTTACGGTTTATAATGATGACTTAAAGAATTGCTTAAAAGAAAACTATCCCGAAAAAGAAAAAGTGGTTCTATATTTAGAATCACTTAGAAAAGAATATTTAACTACCCAAAATTATCTAGAACTACAATTCAAAAAAAAATCCTGATTAAAATTAATCAGGATTTTTTAGAGTCTAATTCAGAAGCGCTTCAAACTTCATTTTTTTATAATTTATAACACTTAAAGCTTTGGAATAATTAAGAATGAAACTAATGGTTTCATCTTTTGGGATCATTTCTTTGTTTTTTTTAGAATTTTCAGAGTAAATTTTCGCCATGTATTTGTTTATTGGTTCAAATAAATAACGTATTAATTACTCTAATATTGTACAGGTATTAATTTGTTAAAATAATATTATGTTTTTCTATTACTTTACGCATATTAATTAACGCATAACGCATACGTCCTAATGCTGTGTTTATACTAATACCAGTACGTTCAGAGATTTCTTTAAAACTCATATCTTGATACATACGCATTACTAAAACTTCTTTTTGATCACTAGGCAATTCTTCAATTAAACGCCTAACATCACTTTCTACTTGGTCTTTAATAAGTGCTTTTTCTGCATTTAAACTTGTATCACTCAAAACAGAAAAAATGCTAAACTCTCCACTATTATCAAACTTAGGCATACGATTGTTTTTTCTAAAATGATCGATAACTAAATTGTGAGCAATACGCATAACCCAAGGTAAAAATTTACCTTCTTCATTATACTTTCCTCTTTTTAAAGTACGAATAACTTTGATAAAGGTGTCCTGAAAAACATCTTCAGCAATATCTCTATCGTAAACTTTAGAATAGATAAAACTGTAAATACGTTGTTTGTGTCTTTTTATTAAAACTTCTAGAGAAGATTCGTCGCCATTAATATAACTACAAACAAGAGTAGCATCCGATATAAGGTCTTTTCGCATAATCATTACTTTTAATTGCAGAAGTTAGGGCTTCAGCAGGAGTTCTTAAATTTAAAAGTAGTTTTATGTTATAGGCTTGCTAATTTAGTTTATTATTATTGATGTAATATAACAACATTCATTCCGAAAAAACAAAAAAAATTTAAATTTTTAACATTTTATTACACAATAAACTTTTTTATAAGCTCCTATTTAAGTGTTATCTTTGTTTTTTTTTTCACACTAAAACAGCTATGAATACTAAGCTTTCCGAAGTAAACCCAAAACATAATATTATAATTAAAGGTGCAAAACTGCACAACTTAAAAAATATAGATGTTGTAATTCCTAGAAATAAATTAGTAGTTATTACTGGTTTATCTGGTTCTGGTAAGTCTAGTTTAGCATTTGATACGCTATATGCTGAAGGACAAAGACGCTATGTAGAAAGTCTTTCAAGTTATGCGAGACAGTTTTTAGGACGTTTAAATAAACCAAAAGTAGATTATATAAAAGGTATTGCTCCTGCTATTGCAATTGAGCAGAAAGTAAATTCTACAAATCCACGTTCTACAGTTGGTACAACTACAGAAATTTACGACTATCTTAAGTTATTATTTGCTAGAATAGGCAAAACTTATTCTCCTGTTTCTGGTCAAGAAGTAAAAAAGGATAGTGTTACCGATGTTTTAAATTATAAAAAATCTAAAGCTAAAGGTGAAAAATAATTAATACTAGCTTCTAATCATTTAGAAGAAGGACGAGAAATGAGCGACAAGCTTAAAGCACTAAATGCACAAGGTTATGCAAGAATTAAAGTAAACGGTGAAGTTGTTCGTCTAGACAAAGCAGAAGGTATTACTAAAAAAACAAAAGGCCTTTTTTTAGTAGTTGATAGAATTGTAATAAAAGATGATGAAGATTTTTATAACCGACTAGCGGATGCAATACAAACTGCTTTTTTTGAAGGTAAAGGTGAATGTTTTATAGAACAGCTAAGCGATAATAGTACTCGACAATTTTCTAATAAATTTGAACTTGATGGCATAACTTTTTTAGAACCAAACGCTCATTTATTTAGTTTTAACAATCCTTATGGAGCATGCCCTATATGCGAAGGTTATGGAGATGTTATTGGTATTGATGACGACTTAGTAATCCCTAATACTGCTTTATCTGTCTACGAAAATGCTATTTTTCCATGGCGTGGAGAAAGCATGAGTTGGTATCGCGATCAACTGGTTAATAACTCTCATAAATTTAATTTCCCAATTCATAAACCCTATTTCGAATTAACAGAAAAAGACCAAAACTTAATTTGGGAAGGAAACCAATATTTTGAAGGTTTAAATTCATTTTTTACTGAACTAGAAAGCAAAGCGTATAAAATTCAAAACCGTGTTATGCTTTCGCGTTACAGAGGTAAAACAAAATGTAAAATCTGTAATGGTAAGCGTTTAAGACCAGAAGCTAATTATGTTAAAATTAGTAATGCTACTTTAACAGATTTAGTTGAAATGCCATTAGATAAACTAACAGCATTCTTTAAACAATTAGAACTAAACGATAACGATACTATTATTGCTAAACGCTTATTAAAAGAAATTAAAAACAGACTCGCTTTTTTATCTAACGTTGGTTTAGATTATTTAACATTAAATAGAAAATCTAATTCACTTTCTGGTGGAGAAAGTCAGCGTATAAATTTAGCAACATCACTTGGTAGTAGTCTTGTAGGCTCTATGTATATTCTCGATGAGCCTAGTATTGGCTTACACCCAAAAGATACCGAAAGACTAATTCTAGTGTTAAAAGCCTTGCGAGATCTAGGTAATACTGTAATTGTTGTTGAGCATGATGAAGACATTATGAAGGAAGCAGACGAGATTATAGATATTGGTCCTGAAGCTGGAACTTTTGGTGGTCATGTTGTTGCTACAGGCACATTTAAAGACATCTTAGCTTCAAACTCACTTACTGCTCAATACTTAAACGAAACCTTAAAAATTGACGTGCCAAAAAAACGACGTACTTCTAAATATAGTATAGAAATTAAAGGTGCTCGCGAAAACAATTTAAAAAACATAGATGTTAGCTTTCCTTTAGGTATGCTAACTGTAATTACTGGAGTTTCTGGAAGTGGAAAGAGTACTTTGGTAAAGAAAATTTTATATCCAGCACTTCAAAAACAACTTACCGGTTTTGGTGATAAACCCGGACAGTTTTCAGAATTAAAAGGCAATTATAGCAATGTAAAGCACATAGAATTTGTAGACCAAAATCCTATTGGCCGTTCTTCACGTTCAAATCCTGTAACATACATAAAGGCATACGACGATATTAGAGCGCTCTACAGTAAACAAAAACTAAGCGCTATAAGAAATTATGCTGCAAAACATTTTAGCTTTAATGTAGATGGTGGACGTTGCGAAACCTGTAAAGGTGAAGGACAGGTAACTATTGAAATGCAATTTATGGCAGATGTACACTTAGAATGTGAGACATGTAAAGGCAAGCGCTTTAAAAAAGAAGTTCTAGAAGTCACTTTTGCTGATAAAAATATAGATGATATTTTAAACATGACTATCGACGATGCCATTGCGTTTTTTGATGCTAACCATGTTACCAAAATAAAAAACAAATTACAACTCTTACAAGATGTTGGCTTAGGCTATGTAACGTTAGGTCAAAGCTCTTCTACACTGTCAGGTGGTGAAGCACAACGTATTAAGCTGGCATCTTTTTTAGGAAAAGGAAACACGAAGGAAACTGCTTTGTTTATTTTTGATGAACCTACTACTGGCTTACATTTTCATGATATTCAAAAACTACTAAAATCTTTTAATGCCTTAATTGAGAAAGGACATTCTATAATTGTTGTAGAACATAATTTAGAACTTATAAAATGTGCAGATCACATTATAGATTTAGGACCAACTGGTGGTGAATATGGAGGACAACTAGTTGCCTTTGGTGCACCAGAAGACATTGTTAAAGTAAAGAGTTCTGAAACTGGTAAATACCTAAAAGAAAAACTTTAAAATTTTTAATTTTAATAATTATAAAACGAGAACATTAAAAGTATTGGTATTGCTATTAGAATTATTAGCATAAAATATATAAATGTTATAGAACTTGTTTTTATAAGACTTATAAACCAACCGTTCTCATAAAATCGCTTTTTGAGACTAAAGACATTGTACCTATTCCTGAAACAATTCCTGTTATAAATCTTAATGTATTATTACTAACGTATTTTGTATATGCTTGTATTGTACCATCTATATATGTTGGTAAAACCATTAATATAGACCACCACAAGGGATTCTTATAATTCCAAATAAAAATAAAGGCAAAATAAAATATCCTAAATTAATACCTGTACATCTTGAACATAATGGAAGTTGTTTTCCTTGGTAAAAAAATGAACGTTCAGGTAATCTATGACAATAGGAGAAACTTAATTTGGCTCCTTTTATTTTATAATCACTTATTTTAATCATTCAGAATAATATTTGCTTATTTTTTTAAGCAACCACAAAGTTTAAGGATTCAATCTTAAAAATTATTAAAAGATTATTTGTTGTTAAGTTATCAAATATTAAACTTTAATAATCTGCGAACGATACATAAACGTGTCTTCAAAACGTTTTAATCTAGGGCTCAATTTTTCTGCAAAAACAAGATATTGACATTTATCTATACTTTCTGGTATGCGGTTAATTGCTGCAAAGTATAATCCTTTTTCTGCAAATTCTGCATCTTCTAGAATGTATAGTTTTAATTGGCTTAAATCTAAACTATTTAACAAATACAGCTTATTTAAGCGCTTAGGTGTAGCTATTAAAATATCCTGTCCGTAATAAATCTCTTCACGTTGTTGATCTAGCGTTTGCTCATCGTAAGCAGTATAAATTCTAAGACTTCTTGGTTTTACAAATTTCTCAAATTCTTCCTTAAGTTTTAGAGCTTCAGCTTTGGTTTCTACTAAAATTAAAGCACGTGGTGCATCTCCTTCTATTTTATATTTTAGTTTTTGCAGCACACTAATAATAATAGTTGTTGTTTTTCCACAACCTTTACTTCCAACACAAAATAAATTAGCTCCTCCTTTTATTATTGGTAATGCTTTTTTTTGTATTGGTGTTGGTGCTTCAAAATTATTATATTCTAAAGCCTCTAAAATTTGTGGGTTTAATTTTTTAAAAGACATATTTGCTTGCTTACTTTAAGTATAACGCGAAACTACGTGTATTTCTTCAATTTACAAAACCACAACGTTTTAGTTTTTGGCACGATGCTTGTATTTATATAATTGTTCAATCTTAAAAACGAATATTATGAAAAATTCAATCTATTTATTTTCAGCTTTATTCCTTTCGAGTTTCACTGTTAATGCAGACAACACTAACAACTTAAACATATTAGAAAATAATGCTTCTACTTCTTACAGAGGTTACGGAAACTCATTTATTTTTACAGAACAAGGTGTTGAGTTTTCAATTTATGCAGATGGACAATTCGATTTTCATATGCTTAATTATGGACCAAGTGTAAATGCTTCGGTAGGTAATAGCAATGTAAATATTAGTTTTAATTCTGGTTTTGATTATGGTGCCTATGTACAGTATGATGAGTTTGGAGCTATTATTCAAATTGAAAACACACCTATATTTTACGATTATTATGGTAGAATTAGCCAAGCAGGAAATATTAGAATAAACTATAACAATAGAGGTTTTATTACACGAGTAGGTGGATTATTTGTGCACTACAACAGGTTTAACGCTTTCGACCGTTGTACAGGTTTTATAAATGTGTATAACAGAGCTTATGTTTACAGATCATGGCACAGGTTTTATATTTTACCTCCAGTTAACTACTGTGTAATTTATAACCAACCTTATAGAAAATATTATACTCCAATTCGTTACAGATACGATAGACCTTATACAAATAATTACAGACGCTCGACTGCTGTTGCTAGCAGAAGAGGTAATACTGTAACAAGAAACAGAAGTTATGCTTCAAGAACAGACGGTAGAACGCGTTTAGCGTCTACACCTAGAACTAGAACACGTAACAATACTATTGCTTCAACGACTAGAACAAGAGGTAATACTACTTCTACACCAAGAACTAGAAGTAACACAACTACTGCTACACTAAGAACACGTAGCAACATCAAGAGTAGTTCTCCAAAAAGAACTAGAACAACTAGTGCATCTCAAACAAGAACACGTACCAATAAAACAAAAAAACGAAGTACACCAAGAACTCAAAAAAGAGTTGTATCAACGAATAGAAATACAAAATCTAAAGCGTCTAAATCCTCATCAAAGACAAAACGTACATCAACTAGAAACAGATCTAGTCGATAGTTGAAATATATTTTAATTGTTAAATCCTGTTTCTTGTCTTCCCAAAGCAAGTTTCAGGATTTTTTTTATGCTATAAACATTTTCGTTTCTTGTAAAAGTTTGAAACCGTAAAATATCACAACATTAATATAGAATAGAATTATCGTTTTAAAATCTTATTAATAAGAATCGTTATATCTTCAGAGAAGCGAAAACGATACACTACAAAACCATATATAGCAGTAACAAACACCGATTTCACAAGTATATTAGGTATTGGGCTCCAACTAAATTCCCAAAAGTAGAACGCTAAACATAATAATGTAATTAGCAATAACACGTATAATGTAGATTTTGAAAATGGATGCATATTAAATTTCTTATTCACATACCAAATTTTTAAACTCCTATATAAAATTAATGCCAAAAATGTAGCTATTGCAGCACCTTTAATATTATAAATTGGTATTAAAATATAGTTAAGCAAAACTGCTACAAAAATAATTAGGGCTCCAAAAAAGAGAATAATTCTATAATAATTTGAATTAAAAATAATTGAATTGTTAATTCCTAAAAGGTTATCTATTAGTTTAACAACAGATATTATAATAACCACAAACAGAGCTTGGCTGTACTCTTCTGGCAATAATGTGTAAAGCTGATTAATATTTACAATAATTAAAGTAAAAATTACGCCACTTACAATAACAAGGTTTATAGAAGATTTTTTATATAATTCTTTAAGTGAAACGTTATCGTTTTCATTTATAAATTTTGCAGTTAAAGGATACGTTATTTGATGCATAGCTCTTGCTGGAACAGCAATTACAATTGCTATAAAAACTGCAACATTGTAATAGGCTATATTTTCGATTTCTATAAGTTTTCCCAACATAAACTTATCTAAATCTAACATAAACATAGCTACAGATCCAGCAATAATTATAAGGAAACTATATTTTAAAACAGATGCTACATCGAAATTAAATCTAAATGTCAATTTTGGGAACCTTAAGCTGAAAGCATAAAATTTCATAATCAGCATTCTAACAACATATACTAAAGCAACAAAAATAACAAACTGCTCTAAATCAATGACTTGATAATGCAAAGAAAAAAGTAAAACCATTATACAGATACGGTGAAATACCTCTTTCATAATATTACCAAACATACTTTTAAAATGAATTTTACTCCATGCAAAAAAGATTTCAAAATATGCCATTGCAATTGCAATTATATATATTAAATAAGCGTAATTTTTAATTATTGCATTCTCTGAAGCTAACCAATTACTTATAGCTTCGTAACCTAAAACACCAATAAAACCAATGGGAATAATTGCTAACAAAGGCAAAAACAGCATTAAGGTTAAAAAGCTATTTTGTTGATTTTTAGTCTTATAAGATGAATAAAATTTAACTAATGTATTACTTACACCAAACATAAAAAATGGCATCATTACATTAGCAGTTGACAACAAGAAACCTACTAATCCATAATACTCGTCTGTTAAGAAATTGGTGTAAAGAAATAATGTATTTATAGCACCTATTGCAAAACCAAAATAGGTTGTGATAGTGTTTTGAATAGATTGTTTAATTACAATTCCCATACATTTCTAAATTTTCAAAAAAAAACCCAAATCCTATGATTTTAGAATAACTTCCGATAATTTTTTTGTTAAATTCTCTCTACTATATTGGCTAACTCCTATTGGATTTGCCTTTAGACTTCCTATTTTGAAAGCTTCAAAATGAACTAGTAGTTTCATTTTTAATTCAGACAAAGCATCATAATAAAAATAATCTCCTGTGTTGGTTTTATTAATAATACTTTCCACATCAGAACCAGCAGGTCCAATAGCAATTATTGGTCTATTAGAAACCATGTATTCAAACAGTTTTCCTGGAATAATAGCTTTTGTATCTTTAGAATCAATTTCAACTAATAATAAAATTTGAGATTTTTGTTGATACCCAAGAGACTCTATATGTGAAACATAACCAACATTATTTAAATATTTAGTTAAATCATTCCTTTCTATTGCATTAATAATTTCCTCTCCAACTAATCCAACTAAATTAAGTTTGAAACACTTTGCAAAATCTTTATTTTCTGAAACTAATTCTTGTAATGCTTGCCATAAAATTTCAGG
The DNA here is from genome assembly GCF_037625555.1 of Lacinutrix sp. Classification (GTDB taxonomy): domain Bacteria; phylum Bacteroidota; class Bacteroidia; order Flavobacteriales; family Flavobacteriaceae; genus Lacinutrix. The sequence continues at coordinate 3,573 of NZ_JASJHV010000022.1, read as the reverse complement.
ATTACGTTTAGATAAAAATGAACCAATATGAGCTAAAGTAAACTGTTTATCTAATACTTGAGAGCTAATAGTTTCTACATCGTAACCATTTGTAATTACTTCTATTGGCTTTTTAGTTAAACATTGAAATTCTGTTTTTGTAACATTACTTGTAACAATAATAGTATCTGCATTGTTAAGCACTTCACTTTCAAGTTTTTTGTGTTTATTTCTTGAGGCTTTGGTTAGCTTTAATTGTTTGTGATAGCCTATGGTTGTCCATGGATCTCGAAAATCTGCTATCCAATTTACATTCATGCTATGCTTTAATTTTAAGCCAATAAGATGTAAACTATGTGGTGGACCAGAAGTGATTATGGTGTCTATATCATGATCTTTAATATAAGAAGACAGATATTTAACTGAAGGATTTATCCAATTTTTTCTAGCATCAGGAATAAAAAAATTACCGCGCACAAAAAGCATTGCTTTCTGAACTATAGTTTGCTTTTTTTCGTCTGGAAAAATACCTTTACTAATAGTTTTAGTTGTTTTTTTAGAAAACAAACTAGCTAGTTTATAGGGTTCATTAATAGGTTGTTTAAGTATTGTTATATTAATTGGCACTTCATCTAACAAACTGTTATCTATTTGTGGATAAATAGGGTTAGATGGATGATAAACAATGGGTTCAACATTAAATTGAGGTAAATATTTTACAAATTTCAACCATCGTTGTATACCTGGACCTCCTGCTGGAGGCCAATAATATACAATGATCAAAACTTTTTTTTTATTCATTTATAATGTTCCAACGAAAACTTGAGTAAAATATTAAAGTTTATTTAGTGTTTCCTTTATGTTTGAAATAAATTATTTCTTCCTTTTAAATTTAAAAAATAAGCCTCCTAATACTATTAATAGAAAAATAATAGAACTTGCTAAAGTTATAGAACTTCCTGTTTTTACTACTTGAGGTTCAAACTTAAACTCTACAACATGCTTTCCTTTAGGAATTGCCATACCTCGTAGAAGGTAATCTACACGATTATAGTTTGACTTTTCATTATCTAGGTAAACATTCCAACCATTTTTATAGTACATTTCTGAAAACACAGCATAACCTTCATTTAGATTGTTAGATTCGTATTTAATGTAATTTGGTTTGTATTCTAATACTTTAATTGATGCTAAAGAGTCTGTTGTATATGTGTACGTATTAAATTTATCTTTTAAAACATATTCTTGTGTGTAATCTGTAGTTACAGCATCTTTTTTAGAATTCAATTTTGCTAAAGACACAATTTCTTCGTCTGCTGAATTTAGTTCTGTCAAAGTTTCTACAAACCATGCATTTCCGTTAACATCAGAATTTAAAAAAGAATAAGACTCATTACTTTCATCTTCACTAATAATATATTTAACATTTAGCAAGTTAAGAATTTCTATGTGTCTTGTAAAATCATAAAAATCTGAAAGTTCATCAATACGCTTAGGTTTTGCTGCATGATATCCATTAATTGTGTTATGAAAATAAGGTGCAGAATTTCCACCATTTGTCATATCATTAACTTTTTGAGAAACAGCTCGACCACCGCCAGAACTAACATCATACACTCTAAAATGATCGGGGTCACTCAATATCATCTGATCTGCTTTATTCGGTTGAAAAGGCCTTTGCACTTCCCTACTCGATACAAAATTTTCTGTATTTACATAACGTCTATCAATTCCAACTAAATCGAAAACAATTAATAAAGCAAATACGATAATAACTTTATTTTCAGAAATTTTCTGTTTAATAAACATATATATCGCTCCTGCTGAAAGCAATACTAATACTAATGAACGTAAGGTGTCGCTAACGAAAATAGATTTTCTGTCTGCTACAATAGCATCAACAAAATCTTGACCTCTTACTTCTGCCCAACTTGCATCTCTAATACCTTCAAAGCTTAATAAAATACCCGTATATCTAAAGATTAAAAATAACACACATAATCCTCCAGTGATTAAAGTCGCGAATTTTAAAGATTTATGTTTGTTTTCATCTTTTTCAAAATCATTAAGTAACCTCACTAATCCAAAAATAGCCAAAATTGGCACACACAATTCTAATAGCACTTGTATTGATGTAACAGCTCTAAATTTATCGTATAAAGGGACATAATTGATGAAAAAGTCGGTAAGCACACTTAAATTCTTACCATAGGACAGTAATAATGCTAAAATTGAACACGAAACCAACCACCATTTCAATCTGCCTTTTACCATAAACAATGCAAAAACAAATAAAAATAATATTACTGCCCCAATATAAGCTGGAGCTTCTACAATTGGTTGATTCCCCCAATAAGTTGGAATTACTTTAGCAGCTTCTGAAGCCTCATAAGGAGGCACATTTCTACTTCTATAAAATTTATAAAAGGCAGAGTCTTTACCTAAATCTTCACGCATTCCTCCACCTAGAAACCGTGGTATAAATAGGTTGAATGTTTCCCAATACCCATAACTATATTCTGTTATTTTATGTCTAACTAAGCCAGAACTAATTTCTTTTCTTGGAGAACCATCTGGGTTTATGGTTAATTCTGATTTGCTACGGGTACTCTCTTTTACGTATTCTTGCGTAGCCATAATATTAGTAGCATTTAAACCAATTGCAAGAATTACAGCTGCTAATAAAACACCTATTGATTTAAAAAAATGTGGTACTATTTTCTTCTTATAAGCATCTATTAAATAAACAATTCCAATAATAATTACTAGAAACATTAAATAATACGTCATTTGAAAATGATTTGCCACGAGTTCTAATCCCATAGCAATGGCAGTAACTGTAAATCCTATTATGTATTTTTTTCTAAAGGTTAAAATAATACCACTTAAAACCAATGGCATGTAGGCTATTGCATGTGCTTTACTATTATGACCAACACCAAGAATTATTATTAAATACGTGGAGAAGCCAAATGCCAATGCACCAAGTGCTGCAAGTTTGAAATTTACTTTTAGACATAACAGTAATATATATAAGCCTACAAAATATAAGAAGAGATAATCTGCTGGTCGTGTTAGAAACCGAAGTCCTAAATCTAAACTTTTTATATAAGTATAAGGGTACCTTGCTCCTAATTGATAAGTAGGCATACCACCAAAAGCACTGTTTGTCCAATAGGCTTCTTCTCCAGTTTTCTCTTTAAAATCGAGTTGCTGTTTGGCCATACCTTTATATTGCAAAATATCACTTTGCAATATTTGTTTTCCTTGTAAAACAGGACTAAAATAGGCTAAGGACAGAATAATAAACCCTACCAACACAAGTATATGTGGCAAGATTTTTTTTAAAGTTGATTGCATAAATAATAGAATAATTCTTAAAACCGAAAATTAATCAATTTCTTCGTAATCTACATATTCGCCAACCGTTTTGTTTGAAGTTTTATTTCTAGGCATATTATCTATACTTATTTCGCCTTCTTTTTTTGGAGGAGGTTGTTGCCTTTGGTTTCCAAAGTCTTTAAACTGTCCACTAAAACGTTCGGTTGCTTTTTTAGTAAAGTATTTTAGTATTAATGGTCCAAAATATTTTGA
>NZ_JASJHV010000021.1:0-15864 GCF_037625555.1 Lacinutrix sp. | reverse complement strand
CAAAATGGCTCATAGCATCTGCTCTGTTTGGTGTTAAGCCAATTTCGAAAACCTGATCGTTTTCAATTTTAAAAAGATCTGCACAAGGCGTACCTATAATAGTGTCTTCTGGTAATACCATAATAACATCATGAGATTTGCCGAGACCAAGTTCGTCTTCTGCACAAATCATCCCAAAGCTTTCCTCTCCTCGAATCTTACCTTTTTTAATAGTCCAAGCTTCGCCTTCTTCTGTGTATAATGTAGTACCAATTGTTGCAACAGGCACTTTTTGTCCAGCTGCTACATTTGGTGCGCCACAAACAATTTGCACAGGATTTTCAGCACCAATATCTACAGTAGTTACTTTTAATTTGTCTGCATTACTGTGTTGCTCACAAGTTAAAACCTCACCAACTACTAAACCTTCTAAGCCACCTTTTACACTTTGGTAAGTATCTAAACCCTCTACCTCAAGACCTAAATCTGTAAGTAATTCGCTAGTTTGTTCTGGTGTCCAATCTGTTTTTATAAACTGTTTTATCCAGTTGTAAGAAATCTTCATTTATTATACTTTAAGTGCGCAAATATAAGAATAGTTATGGCTTAATTAAATTGAATATATGCTTTTTATTCTAATACTTTAATTGTGTTAATATGTTGATTTATAAATGTTAAAATGTTTAAAGGAAAACTAAAGAAGTGCGAATAGTAAATTATTTTTTATAATTTGGCTGTTAAATCAATAGCTATGAAAAATAAAACGCTACTAAAATTCTTTTTATTACTATGTGTTACGCCTTTGATCTTGATAAGTTGTAAGGATGATGAGGATTCATCACCAACTCAAGAAGGACCAACACAGAAAATTTTTAATGGCAATGTTGTATTAAGTTCTCAAGCTCAAGTAGATGATTTTGCTCATGAAAATTACAACATTATTGATGGAGATTTATTAATTGGTTTTCAGGCGAGTTCAACTCAAACTTCAAACATAACAGATTTAAGCGAGTTGATTTCTATTACTAGTATTGATGGTAGTTTAAATATATCTAATAATCCAATACTTCCTAATTTAGAAGATTTAAACAGTTTAAACCTTGCAAGAGGTTTAGAGTTTAGAAATAATACTATTATAATAACAATGTTGCCTTTAGTAAATATATTAGAACTTACTTTTTTGCAAGTAGAAGATAACGATGCACTAGTTAACATAGAAGGACTTAGTGGTGTTACAAAAATTCTCTAATATGTTATAATTAGAAGAAATGAAGCCATGTTAAATCTTAATGGGCTAAATAATTTAGAAACTATTGAAGATGGTAATTTTGCAGTTACAGAAATGCCTTTATTTAATAATATAAGTGCTTTATCTAGTTTAGAATTTATTGGTGGGACTTTAACAATAAATTATACACCACTTGCAACTTTAAATGGACTAAATAATTTACAAACGTTAGAAGGAAATCTTTTCTTCGCTTATAATGAAAGCCTTAATGACTATTGTGCTTTAGAAAATTTAATTATTGTTAACAGTTATTCTGGGCAAATAGTTGCCATAGCAGACACAGCATACACTCCAAGTGTTCAAGATATAATAGATGGTAATTGTAATGAGTAAAAAATTATACTAATAAAAAAATAATACGAAAAGAATGATTTAAAATCATTTTTTTTTTTGTGAGTTAAATGTTGTTATTTCGACTACTTACCAAAAAAGATAAAATCATGAGATATATTTTCACTTTACTTATACTATCAATATTATTTTCTTGTCAAGAAAAACAAACACAAGAGTTTCTTTCTTTTGATGATTATAGAGCTGAACTACAGGTTAGTGATACTGTGTTTTTGCCATTCACCTTTAAAGTAAAAGATGCGAATAATTTAACTGTTTTTAATGCTGAAGAACAGATAGAAGTTAACGAAATAGAATACAGAAACGATTCTGTATTTATACAAATGCCAGTTTTTGAAGCACTTTTAGCAGCAAAAATTGAAAATCAAACATTAATAGGAAATTTTATAATAGAAGGAAAAGAAAGAATAGTTCCTTTTAAAGCAGAAAAAAATACGTCGCGATTTGATGTTAATACTAAAGCCGAAACTGATATTTCAGGAAATTGGGAAACTATATTTAGTCCAAAAAGTGAGGCAGATAAATATATTGCCAAAGGTGTTTTTAAACAAGAAGGCAACCAGATTACAGGAACCTTTTTAACAGAAACAGGAGATTATCGTTTTTTAGAAGGTGTAGTAAATGGCAACCAATTAAAACTCTCAACCTTCGATGGAGCAAATGCCTTTTTATTTACAGGCACAGTTACAGATTCTACAATTAATGGAAAATTTTACTCTGGTAACCATTGGAAAGAACCTTTTACAGCAAAACGGAATGAGAACTACGAGTTGCCTAGCGCAAACGAATTAACGTATTTAAACGAAGGCTATGATAGTTTAGCATTTACCTTTCCAGATGCAAATGGTAATTTGGTATCTTTAACAGACGAACGTTTTAAAAACAAAGTAGTACTTGTTCAAATAATGGGCACATGGTGTCCTAATTGTTTGGACGAGAGTAAATATTATACAGAGTTTTATAACAAAAAAAAAGATAAAGACATTGAGATTGTTGCCTTGGCTTTTGAATATGCAAAAACAGAAGAAAAAGCTTTTAAAGGCATTAAGCGTCTAAAAGATAGAATTGGAATTAATTATCCAATTCTGTTAGCTCAAACTGGAACAACAAGTAAAGCCAAAGCACAAGAAAAGTTACCAATGCTTAATCATGTACTAAGTTATCCAACAACAGTATTTGTAGATAAAAAAGGGAAAGTGCGTAAAATTCATACAGGCTTTAATGGTCCTGCTACAGGAGAAAAATTTGTTGAGTTTAAAACCGAGTTTACCACTTTTATAGATCTTTTATTAAGCGAGTAGTTTTTATTTATTGATTGCTAAAAACGATTCGCCATTTGGACCGTTGTTTTCAATTAATGCAGGAGCAAGAGCTCCAGGTAATACGGCTTCTACAGGATGATCAGCATATTCACCACCTAAATCTGTTCTTAGCCATCCTGGATCTAAGGTGTTAATTCTTACATTGGTATCTTTAAGTTTCACAGCAAAATCATCTGTTAACTTTATTAAAGCCCATTTAGATGCTCCATAAGGCGCTAATTCGGGTTCGTGTTTTATACCTGAAATTACATTTATTATACGTCCAAATTTATTCTCTAACATTAATGGAATAAATGCACTACACAAACTGTAAACAGAAAAAACGTTTACTTTCATGCTTAGCATCCAATCTTCCCCACTATGCTGAAGATAATCTGTTTTGTAAGGAGTCATTATACCAGCGTTGTTATATAAAATATCTATTTTTATATTTAAGTTTTCTATTTGTTTTATAAGGTGTTTAACATCGTTTTCATTAGATAATTCTCCATAAACGCAATACGTGTTAATGCTAAATTTACTTAAAAGTGATTGCGTTTTGTTACAGCCTTGTTGGGTTCTTCCGTGAATTATAATGTTACATCCTAAATTTGCAAGGCCAATAGCAATTTGTTGTCCAATGCCACGACTTGAACCTGTTATAAATGCGTTTTTATCAGTTATATCTATCATAGAATTAAAATCTTTTTTACTCTAAAGTTATTTCATCTATGAGTAACTCAAAAGCTTCGGCTTTTTTGTTTCCAATTAAAAAAGCAAGTTGCTCTATAGTATTTTTATCAAAATTTGGGTAATTTAAAGTCCTGCCTCTAAATGCTGGATACATATCTTTTAAATCAATAATAATAGTTTCCCAATCACCAGTGGTTTTAAAAGTTGTGATATAGGAGAAACGTTCGTTTCTGCTAGCTTTAATTCTAAATTGATATTCTTTACTATCACCTTTTAGTTTAATTGAAACTTTGGTGTGTTTTCCAATACTTATAGTATCTGTAAAGTAACGTAAGGAAGAAAAGCCTCCATTGTTTTCTAGTGATACTTTACCACTAAATCTACCATGTCCGTTTTTTGTTAATTCAAAGTTTCCGTTAGAGCGTCCTCCCATAACAACATCGTCTACAACACGCCAATTAGAAATATTTGAGTCTTTTGTAAAGTTAAAAATAGGAGTAGAGGTCATGGTTGCAATAAATATTAAAATGAATGCTAGAGGTTTCATTGCGTAGCTTTTTTTAAACAAAGTTACAATATAAAGCAGGTGTGTTTTCAAAAGAAAACGTTAAAGATTTTTGTTTAAAGGTAGCCTTAGAATGTTTGCTAATACTTCTTTGATATGAAATCTTTTAAGTGTTTTTATTATTTAACACTTTTATAAAGACATCTAAAAAACCAACAATTTTTGAGTTTTATAGCCTAAATGATTGTAGAGTTGAGGTGATTGTTTTAAATACCTATTTTTATTAGTTTCCTTAAACCATGCTCTTGATATTTTCTCATTATTATAAAGTCTAGAATCTTTCCAGTGCGAAATGCCATCAATGAAGAGTCTATTCCAATCTTCGTTTATAAAACTTACAGCTTTAATGTTTTTATTATATATAAAGCTAAAAAAATTTACAAACCATTCATCCCAAACATCAATATTATCTTTATAAATGCCTTTTATTGGGTTAGCCTCAGCAATCATTACAGGTTTTTTTGTTGTTTGGCAAATTCAAGAACGTTATTGCAATAGTTGCCAAAGTCTGCATCTCCATAAGCATGGCCAAATACCGAAATACCAACCCAGTCTACATAATCATCACCTGGATACCAACTTGATAATTTGTAATTTTTAAAAGGAATAGAGGCATAAGAGTGCCAAACAAAGGCAATATTATTTACGCCTTCTTCTCTTAAAAGATCTACAATGTGTTTGTATGCTTTTACATATTTTTTTGGTTCTAATTGGTTGTGAGGTCCATCAAATTCATATCCTATTCTAAGGTAAATAGGTCTGTTGGTAGATTTTGCCCATGCGGCATATTGTTTAATAACCTTATCGTAGTCTCCTTTCTTGGTTTTTTTAGTGATATCCCATTTGCCAACCATCCACATGGCGCTTTGTATTACTATATTAGGAAAACTATCAATTAACATTTGATGGTTTTGTGTGTTACCAGTATTGTTTTTGTAAGACTCTGTAACGCCTTTAAATTCTGTTACTGCCCAATAAGCAGACCAGCCACCAGGAACAGTTTCATTAATAAAATGATTTTAGTATTCTTTAATACTTTCTGTATTTTGGCCAATGATAAGGAAGGTTTTTTCCTTGTTTTGGAACAAATTTTGTTTTTTCATAATCGTAAATAAATTCAGAATTTACGTCTGTATTTATTTTTGAAATCATCTTTTCAATTTCAGTATTGGCTAATTCTGATTCTTTGGTTCTGTTTTCTTGAGATTGAGCAAACAATGATAAAAGCAACATTACCGAACTCATTAAATAGGGAGTAGTTGTCTTAAATAATTTTTTTCTAAAAATCATATTTATAGAGCTGCTGCTTTTTTTGAATTCGTAAATTTCTGATTTTTCTAGATTAATCTTGATTGGATTATTTTTAATAAAGTTTTTAGTTTAAAAGCTAACCATGAATAGTTTCGCTTTTACCATAGCTTTTTATTAATTCGCCTTCGAAAGCTACCAATTCTTGCCAACGTTTATCTACATCAATACCTTTTCCATATTGCCTTGCAAAGGTTATAAATGTGGTGTAATGTCCTGCTTCACTAATCATTAAATCATGATAAAACTTAGAAAGTTCATCATCGTTAATACGTTCAGACAAAAGCTTGAAACGTTCACAGCTTCGCGCTTCTATCATTGCAGAAAAAAGAAGTCTATCTACAAAACTTTGTAGTCTACTTCCTCCTTTATTCATGAACTTGTATAGTTGATTAACGTAATGGTCTTTACGTTCGCGACCTAAAGTATAACCTCGTTTTTTAATAATTTCGTGTACCATTTCAAAATGTTCTAATTCCTCTTTAGCGAGTTTTAGAAGTTCTGTTACCAATTCTGGATGTTCGCTATTGTGGGTAATTATTGTAATAGCATTTGTAGCTGCTTTTTGTTCGCACCAAGCATGGTCTGTTAATATTTCTTCAATATTACTTTCTACAATGGTTACCCATCGTGGATCGGTTTCTAGTTTTAGGTGAAGCATGCTCATGATTTACTATTTTTTGTAAAGATAAATATAATAGAAATTACTATTTGTAAATTGATTTCAGTTTATTAAAAACAAATTTCGCACTCGTAACAGCGCCTTCCATTTTGCCAGAAAACACAGCACTTGTTTCGGCTCCAGCAATAAATAACCTATTATCTAAATAGCTGTTTTGATATAAAGGATGTCCATTGTTTGCTTGTAGTATTAAAAAACTCTCGCTAGTTACAGTTGTGTTTTTTATTCTCCCAAACACATTCCTTATAACACTCATATCCTAAAGCTTGGTCTCCGTAATAGCTTTGTAGTTGTTGTAACGCAAGTGTTTTACGTTCTTCTTTTGTGTTTTTAGAAAATGATGTGTTTATAAAACCGCTTAATGCATATTTGTTTTCATCGGCATTAGAATGGTCATAAAATTCTTGAATAATACCAACACTACTATAAATTGTGCCACTTGAGCGTTCTGCTTTCTAAAACGGTTTTTTATAAGTAAAACCAATACGAATAGAATTATGCATCCAAGTGTGAGTTTTAGTAATCACATCTTGAAAGTCTGCAGGTAAAACAGGATTTGTAGTTATTTTATTTGAAAACAACAGAGGAGGAATTTTGGATACAATGTGCTTACAATGGTAGTTAGCTTAATTGGTGTTTGCTACTAAGCCATTAAAAAGTAATTTAATAGAATTAACACTTTGGTTGCAAACTATAGTGTTCTCTTCAAGTTTTTCTGCTAAAGTTTTAATAATTGTATAAGTACCATTTGCTACACGATAACTTACTGAACTGTTTGGTGGTAATTGAACCAATTGTGTAGCTTGTGAGTTGTTGGGTTGGTAAATAGCAGTGTTACCATAGTATTGCTGAAATACAGGTATATCTAATGCTTTTAAAAGGGATAAAATATTGGTTTGTTGCTCTATTAACCAAGTAGCACCAAGTTCTACTGGTGCTTGGTTGGTATTGTATTTTGTGTTAATTCTTCCACCAACATTAGCATTTGCCTCTATAATTTTAACTTTTATGTTTAAATTTCTCAAAAAGAAAGCAAGAGATAAACCTGTTAAGCCTTCACCAATAATAAGTACATCTGTAGTAATAGATTTCATAGTTTAAGAAATAATATATTTCTAGTAATAATTAATTAATGGTTCTTTCTATTTGGCGATGATGCCTTAAAACATGAACGATGGCATGCTCAATAAGTGCTTCCAAATCATAAGTAGTCCAAGAGGTTTTAATAATAGTATGCATTAAATCACTATAAGTAAACTCCCATAAATCTTCGAAAGCTGAAAGCGTGTATTCAAACATTTTATCTAATTCAACAATAGCCTCTTTTGTAGTTTGTATATCAAAAGTGTATAGTATTGTTTCTTTTCCTAAGCGTTTTCTAATATGATTTACATAAATATATCCAGAGTTTACCACATGTAAAACAATATTTCTAGCAGATTGAAACTCTTTTGGAGCAGAATCATTTTCAACGTTTGTAAACGTGTTATTTGGTATTGTAACCAAATACGCTTTTAATTCTATCAAAGCATTTTCATATTCACTTGCTAATGCTCCAATTGGTCCTTTTTTATAAATTTTCATGGTATATAATTTAGCTAATATAATTCCAAATATTCTTGTATTTGCTCATCTGTCTGTACGTTTCTAAAATTACAGCATTGTCTTCATGACCTAGTGATGGATCTTTTTCTAATACTTGTTTTGCCTGGTAACGCGCATGTTGTAGAATGTCGCTATCCTTTATTATGTCTGCAATTCTGAGATTTAAAATACCACTTTGCTGGGTTCCCATAATATCTCCAGGACCACGAAGTTTTAAATCGACTTCTGCAATTTCGAAACCATCATTAGTTCTTACCATGGTTTCTATTCGTTTTTTACTGTTTTCTGATTGTTTGTGGCTCGTCATTAATATACAATAACTTTGTTCTGCACCACGACCTACACGGCCTCTTAACTGATGTAATTGAGAGAGGCCAAAACGTTCTGCGCTTTCAATAATCATGACAGAAGCATTTGGCACATTTACACCAACTTCAATTACAGTTGTTGCAACCATTATCTGAGTTTGACCTTTAATAAAACGTTGCATTTCAAACTCCTTATCTACAGGTTTCATTTTGCCATGCACAATAGAAATTTGATATTCTGGAGTAGGAAAATCTCGAGCAATACTTTCGTAACCATCCATTAAATCTTTATAGTCCATTTGTGCACTTTCTTGTATTAATGGATAGACAATATATACCTGTCTTTTTCTCTTGATTTCTTCTCTAATAAACCTGAAAACTTTTAGGCGATTTGAGTCGTATCTATGCACTGTTTTTATAGCCTTTCTTCCTGGTGGTAATTCGTCTATTAAAGAGATGTCTAAATCTCCATAAACAGACATCGCTAATGTTCTTGGAATTGGTGTAGCAGTCATCACTAAAACGTGAGGAGGAAAGGTGTTTTTTTTCCATAATTTATAACGCTGTTTTACACCAAATCGGTGTTGCTCGTCTATAACTGCTAAGCCTAAATTTTTAAATTTAACCTTATCTTCTAATAAAGCATGTGTGCCAATTAAGATGTCTAATTCTCCATTTTCGAGCATTTCATGAATTTCACGACGTTCTGAAGCTTTGGTTGAACCTTGAAGTATTTTAATATTGATTTTCAATTCTTTACATAATTCAAGTAAACCATTATAGTGTTGTACTGACAAAATAGCAGTAGGCGCCATCAGGCATGCTTGAAAACCATTGTCAATCGCTATTAACATTGACATTAGTGCAACTATTGTTTTTCCAGAACCAACATCTCCTTGCAAAAGACGATTCATTTGTGCGTTACTCCCTAAATCTGCTCTAATTTCTTTCAAGACTCTTTTCTGAGCTCCTGTTAATTCAAATGGTAAGTGGTTTTTAAAAAAGCTATTAAAGTATTCTCCAACGGTTTCAAATGGAAAGCCTTTTATCTTTGATTTATGAATTAATTTTTTTAAAATTAATTGTAATTGTATGTAAAATAACTCCTCGAATTTAAGCCTAAATTCTGCTTTAGAAAGTGCTTCAGAATGTACAGGAAAATGAATGTTTAAAAGCGCTTCAGATTTAGAGATTAATTTAAGATTTTCTAGTAAGTTTTTAGAAAGTGTTTCTACAAATTTCCCACCAGTTTCTAGGAATAGATTTTGCATGATTTTAATCATCATCCTATTGGTGATTCCTCTAGTAGATAATTTTTCTGTAGAAGGATAAATGGGTTGTAAAGCTGAGCGTAAATTTTGCTCATGTTCTGTTAGCAATTCCATATCTGGATGTGCCATATTATACTTACCTCCAAAATTATTTACCTTTCCAAATATTACATAATCTGTGTTACTTTTTAAGCTTTCTCTAATCCATTTATGGCCTCTAAACCAAACCAATTCCATAACACCAGTTTCATCTTGAAAAGTAGCAACTAAACGTTTACCTCTTTTTTGAGCCACTTCTTTAAAGCTAGTAATTTTTCCAATTATTTGTATTTCGGCAGTATTTAGGTTTAGGGTGTTTACTTTATAGTATTTGGTACGATCTAAATAACGGTTAGGAAATAGGTTAATAAGGTCCTGGTAGGTATGTATACCAAGCTCTTTGCGAAGCAAATCTGCACGATTTGGTCCAACACCTTTTAAATAATCTATAGGAGTTTGTAGATTGGTAGCCATTGTGTAACGAAATTAATGTATTTCTATTGAAAGTAAAAGCGATTTGTTGTCACTTCGAGTGATTTGTGAAGTTATGAGCAAATAATATCGAGAAGTTTTTTGGTTCTCGATACAATTCTCCTTCGTCGAATTACTCTAACTTACCTTAAACTGATTATAAAACAAAAAAAAGACCACCATTTCTGGTAGTCTTTTATCATTATTGTTTTTAAAATTTATTGTTCACTTTAAGAACTAATAATGGTTTTCTACTTTCAAAGTCAGATTTTCTTACACCATTATCGTTTAATGTTTCGCTCCATAATTTTTCAAAAAAACCACGTTTACGTCTAAAAACACAAATAAGATCTGGTTCTATAACATGAATATGTTCTAAAAGGCCTTGAAAAAGTGTTGCATTTTCAGAAGAGTAGTATTTAGAAGTTAAAATAGCCAAATCCTTATCGAACATTAAATCTTCAGGAAGGTATTCTGGTGTTTTAACTTGTAAAAGCATCATTTGCGCTTTAAGTTGTAAAAGTATAGTCTCAATTGGTTTTGTTGCGCCTTCAGCTTTAACAATACCAGATTTTATTGCAGTTAATACTGTATCTATAGTTTTAAATTTATAATCTTCAGGAACTAATAAAACAGGCATATCAGTTTTTCTTACTATGCTACCAGATAAATCATCTAAAAATAATTTTTCATTTGTTTTAGGTGTTCTTGTAGAAGCTACAATTAAATCTACGCTAAATTCTTTAATATATTCTAAAGTTTCACCTTCGAAATAGCGAAAATTAATGTCAATACCTTGACTTTTAGCATGTGCTATAATTTCTTCTAAATGGTCTTTCTCATCAATTTCTGTTAATTGAATACCGTAAATCATTTCTGCTCCAACAGCTTTAGCAAAATCAATTGCATAAATTAGTGTCGCTTTTTTCTCTTTAAGAGAACTAATTGGGACTAAGAATGTTTTCATTTTTTATTTGTTTTGTACTCTAAAATTTTTGCAAAAGCAGTTTTTTTAATAGACTTAGAAGCATTCTTATCAATATTTCGTTGAAAGGCAGATATTTAATGTAAACAGATTTCAATTACTAAGGTTTAGTTAATTTTAAACTGTATAAAAATTGTATTTTGGTCTAATACTTGTTTTACTATTGAATATAAAATATATACTTATCGTTTTAATTACTTTTATTAGTTTTTCTGCTGAAGCACAACAGACTGAATATGTTGATTTTACTAAAGCAGAAGTTGAGATCTATATAGATTCTGATAAAAAAGAAGTTAGAGGAAGCGTTATTTATATGTTTGATATTTTGAAAGAAACAGATTCTATTTTTGTTGATGTAAAAAATATTATAGTTGATTATAAAGATGTTAATGGTTTTGAACAATTAAATCTTAATGGTGATAGTATTAAAAACAATGGAATAATTAAAAGTAACTTTAAACCTTCTTTAAACAATAAGTTGACAATTAATTTTCATATTAATCCCAAAAAAGCATTATACTTTGTTGATAAAGATGATTTCACCCAAGTTTGGACACAAGGTCAAGGTAAATATACAAGTAATTGGCTGCCAAGTATTGATGATGTAAATGATAAAATTGAATTTGACTTGACCATTATAACAAATTCAGAATATCAAGTATTATCAAACGGTAAATTGGTTAAAAAAGAAGAATTTAAAGGTTATAATCGTTGGCGCTTTGACATGCAAAAACCAATGTCTAGCTACCTTGTAGCCTTAGCCATTGGTAAATACAGCAAAAAAGAACTCACCTCTAAAAGTGGTATACCAATAGAATTATATTACTATCTAGAAGATTCAGCCAAAGTGGAGCCAACCTATCGTTACACAAAACAAATGTTCGATTTTCTTGAAGAAGAAATAGGTGTACCATATCCTTGGCAAAATTACAAACAAGTTCCTATAAAAGACTTTTTGTATTCTGGTATGGAAAACACAAGCCTTACTATTTTTAGTGATGATTTCATGATTGACAATACCAGTTTTGTAGACAAAAACTATGTTAACGTTAATGCTCACGAACTTGCACATCAATGGTTTGGAGATTTTGTAACGGCAACCGAAGGGAAACACCATTGGCTGCAAGAAGGCTTTGCTACTTATTATGCCTTATTAGCAGAACGAGATATTTTTGGTGACGATTATTATTATAATACACTTTATGATTACGCCAAAGAGTTAATAGAGCAAGAGCAAGTAGATGAAGCAACACCTTTATTAGATCCAAAAGCGAGTAGCACAACCTTTTATAAAAAAGGTGCTTGGGCATTACATATACTAAAAGAAAAGGTAGGAGAACAGGCCTTTAAAAGAGCTGTAATAAACTATTTAAACAGGTTTGCCTATAAAAATGTGGAGACTCAAAATTTTATTTCTGAAGTAGAAAAGGCTTCAGGTCAAGATTTAAGTAGTTTTGAAAAAGAGTGGTTGTTGTCTTCAACATTGCCATTAGAAAAAATGAGAGCTACTTTAAAGAAAAATGAAGGTATAGCTTTTTTAGAAACAATAGAGCAAGCGCCTTATCTAAGTTATAGAACAGACGAAAGTGGTTATGTACCTTCTAGTTTGGTTATGGAGTTGCCAGAGGGATATTACACCCAAAGAATTGCGGTTTTAAATGAAGCACTAAAAAAGCCTGATTACCCAACTTACAAAGATTTAATTACAGAGGCATTTAATTCTAATGATATAAAAACGCGTCAATTTTTAGCACAACGTATTCCTGAAGGTTTTAAGGCTGAAAATGAAACATTATTACAAGATAAATCATATTTAACCGTAGAATATGCTTTAATGAATTTATGGTCTAAGTTCCCTAAAGACAGGTCAAAATATCTTGAAGCCACCAAAAACGTTGTTGGTTTTAATGATAAGAATGTGAGGACGCTTTGGCTAGCTTTAGCGCTATTAACACCAGAATATAGTCCAGAATTAGATAATAATTTTTTAAGAGAATTAACCAATTATTCATCTTCTAAATATGGGTTTCAAACACGAAAAAACGCACTAGCTTATATTAACAATTTACAAGTTTTTAATGTAGATTCTTTGCTAAACCTTATCGATGCGTGTTCTCATCATAACTGGTGGTTTAAAAGTTTTGCACAAGATTTATTAAAATCGTTGAGCGAAGACCAAAAGTATAAATCTATAATTAGTAATTTGCAAGAGCAGTTAAAAAAAGAATAATTTTAAATTGTATTACCAAACAATAAATAATTAAATATTTTGAAAGCAATAGTAATATCTGGAGGAGGAAGTAAAGGTGCGTTTGCAGGTGGTGTGGCACAATATCTTATAGAACAAAAAGTAAGAGAATACGATATGTTTTTAGGAACCTCAACCGGAAGTCTATTAGTGCCACATTTAGCGTCTAACGATATAGGTAAGTTATACGATGTGTTTACAAACGTAAACCAGCATTCTATTTTTAGTATTAATCCATTTGTTATAAAAAAGCGAAAAGGTAGATAGTATGTATCTACAAACTATTTTAATACAGTACTTCAGTTTATAAAGAAAAAACTTTACTGTAGAAGAGTACAATCGTATTCGTAATGAAAAGTAAGACGTTGTTGTAACGGTAGCTAATCTTTCTAAAAATAGAACAGAGTATAAATCTATATACGATTTTAGTTATAAAGAATTTTGCGACTGGATCTGGATATCATGTAATTACATTCCTTTTATGTCTTTAGTAAAAAGAAATCGTTTTGAATATGCAGATGGAGGATTAGGTTGTGTTGTGCCAATAAGAGAAGCAATAAATAGAGGAGCAACAGAGATTGATGCTATTATTCTTGAAAGCGAAAATCTTGAATACAATAAAGTATTAGGTAAAACCCCATTTTCATTAATGATAAATCTTTTTGGCCACTTGTTAGACCAAGTAGAAAAAGGAGATATTACCATTGGAAAATTAGCAGCTAAACACAATAATGTAATTCTTAATTTATATTATACACCAACAAAATTAACCGAAAATTCTCTAATTTTTAATAAAGGTTTAATGGAAAAATGGTGGATGGAAGGTTTTTTATATGCTCAAGAAAAACATGAAGATCATAATCCAATCAACTCCACAGTGCCAATAAGGCAAAAAGAATAAAAAAATTAAAGTTTAGGGTAACAAATTTTAAGTCTTGTTTATATAAAGATGTAAACATTAAAAAACTAAAATTTAATATCATGAAAACTTTAAACACAATTAAAACAATTCTTTTACTAATTATTACAATAGCAATATCAAGTTGTACAAATAACGACGATGATGGTACTACTATGACTTGTACTACTCAAGGCATGATTTACGATTTAGGATCAAATCCTCGAGTCTTTAAGCCAGAAGCTAGTTTAACTACAGACTTTAATATTACTTTAAGTAATGGTACAGAAGTAGAAATTTATGGAGCAGGAGTGGTATTTGTAACAACTGAGGTTAATTTGAATGATACAGGTATTGCTATGCTTATTTTAGACAATGGCCCAAATGCAACTATTGCTGTAACTTGTTTAGCAACAGGAACAAACGTGTGAGACACAATGCGTTTTGGGTATGGTGGCATCTATAATGGAGATTCAATTGCAGGTGAGTTTTGTGTTACAATAGATGTTTCACACTAATAAAACTAACTAATAACAAAAAAGCCACATCATTTAGATGTGGCTTTTTTGTTATTATAAATTGTGAAACCTTAGTTCCAAAGGTCACCAACCTCTTCCTTAATAAATGCTAATCCAGCATTGCTAGGTGGTACTCTGTCCATCATGTCTTTTAAAATAACTTCTCTAAGCGTATCTGCAGAATCTACTTTATCGCTTATAGAAGCATTTCTAATAAGCTGAATTGTAGCATTCTTAGAAGCATTTATAACGCTCCAGCAATTATCTGTAACATAAATTTGTTGCGATAAATTATGTTCAAATTCTTGCTCTATACTATTTGCAAGAAGGTTACTATAGTCTTCTTTATTGGAAGATATTGGAGCTACTCTTGTTAATAATTTATTAGGCGAAATACGTTCTAAAAACAACGAAAAACGTTCATATGCTTGCAAACGTTGTGGTAAAGCTTCTTTTTGTAATTGTTTTAACATTAAAAACTTACGTCTATTATCTTCGTTTTGAACATGTTCTCTAAAAAATAAAAAAGCTATTGCACCAACAATTAAAGAAGGGATAGCAAACATAAGTAAGTTTAGTAATTGGTCTTCCATAGGTATAGGTTTTAAATTTTAAACAAACTTAATATGTTTTTTATTAGTGTACAAGAAAACCGTTAATGGAATGAAACCCGATTTTACTCAAATGAAAACTACTAGTTATATAATTATAGCTTTTTTCTTTAGCTTTCATTAGTATTTTAGTTCTATAACTATAAAACATAAGAAGCGTTTTTAGTAATTTTTGTCCATTATTTCAACCTAACATTTATAAATAGCCAATAATTATTTCTGAATTATTTAAAGGACTAAACTTTTTTAAAAATAGAGTCTATACAATGTAATTCATTTAAAAAAATATTAATTTAAAATGTACCCAGAATTATTCGATTTTTCATTACCAGATTTTTTAGCTAATCTTTTTGGTGTTCATAAAGCTGTAGTTTATACCTATACTACCTCTATAGCTGTTGGTACTTTAATAGCTGTAATTTATACCAAATGGCGAACAAAAAAAGAGTTAAACGGTTTAGATTTATCAAATACTTTTTTTTATGCTTTTTTGTTGCTGGTTTTATAGGTGGTAAGTTGTTTTTCTACTTACAAGACCCACTCTACTATTTTGATAATCTCCATCTTTTCTTCTTGTTTGTATCTTCTATATTTCATCCCTATTTTTCTGAAGTGTTGTTTTTTTTCAGAACCCTAAGTTCTAAACTTACCTCCTTAAACATATGGGTAAGCTCTTCATTTTCTCTTTTTAGGGCTTTCACCTCTGAAGTATTTGCCTCTCTCAAAGTATCTCCTTGCAATCT
>NZ_JASJHV010000020.1:0-2583 GCF_037625555.1 Lacinutrix sp. | reverse complement strand
CATATTGGAATAACAACCCAAAAGCGCATGAAATAGAAGAGTTAGAACAAACAAATACAACTACTTTAAAAATGAAATTAGCCAAATTGGCTATTTTTTAATAAGTATTGTTACATAAAAGAAAAATATAAAAGACGAATCCAATGATGAAAATAAAAAAACCCAGCCTCTCCTTTTGGCAAATTTTTAATATGAATGTTGGTTTTTTAGGAATCCAATATAGTTTCGGGTTGCAACAAACAGCCATAAATCCGATCTTTTTATATTTAGGAGCACCTGAAGATATGCTGCCAATTTTAAATATTGCGGGTCCTGTTACTGGTTTACTCGTACAGCCAATTATTGGTGCTATGTCAGACAAAACATGGTCTAATAAATGGGGAAGAAGAAAACCTTATTTTTTAATTGGAGCCTTACTTGGTAGTTTATGTTTGTTCGCATTTCCTTACAGTCCGGTTTTATGGTTTGCTGTAGGTTTATTATGGATTTTAGATGCTGGAAATAACATGGCAATGGAACCTTACAGAGCATTTGTGGGCGACAAACTACCAGAAAAACAACTTAGTCTTGGTTTTCAAATGCAGAGTCTTTTTGTAGGTGCAGGTATTTTATTAGCAAATGGTTCTATCGTACTTTTTCAATATTGGTTTGGAGGAGATGCTACAGAAGAAGCAGGTGTTATCCCACAGTGGCTGTATTATTCTTTCTTTATTGGTGCTTTTTTATCTTTAGTAACCATTTTATGGTCAGTTATAAAAACACCTGAAATTCCACCATCTGTCGAAGAATTAAAAGAAATTAATACGATTAAAGCTTTACCAATTAGTAAAAAAATGGCCAAACCTTTTTCAGAAATAACAGCAGCTATAAAAGACATGCCAAAATTTATGTGGAAAATAGGGGCTGTCTATTTATTTCAATGGTATGCCTTATTCATTTATTGGCAATTTACCACGCCCTTATTTAAATTAACAATGGGATATTCAACTTCCGAAGCAGCATC
Source organism: Lacinutrix sp. (assembly GCF_037625555.1). Taxonomy (GTDB): domain Bacteria; phylum Bacteroidota; class Bacteroidia; order Flavobacteriales; family Flavobacteriaceae; genus Lacinutrix. Next base: position 1,580 of record NZ_JASJHV010000020.1, on the reverse strand, counting down.
ACAAGCAGCAAAAATGAGCTTAACGTATAATATTGTAACAATGGTTGTTGCACTTGCTTTAGTGCCATTAACCTTAAAATTTGGGGGTAAAAAGATTTATGCTATAAGTTTAGTTGGTACAGCAATTTCATTATTCTGTATTCCTTATATTTCAGATCCTCTTCTTGTTTTATTACCAATGATACTATTCGGCATCGGTTGGGCTGCAATGATGGGAATACCTTACACCATGGTTTCAAAAATTGTACCTCAAAACAGACGGGGTGTTTATATGGGTATTTTAAACATGATGATTGTAATACCAATGTTTATTCAAACCCTTACTTTTGGGCCAATATATAAATATATTTTAGGTAGTGACGCCATAAATGCAATCCTTTTTGCAGGTGCCTTTTTTGCAATTTCTGCATTTTTAGCCACGCGATTGAATGAAACTGCAAAGAACAAGTAATTTTAACTCATACTTTTTACTATGAAAAATATCGGCATCAAAATAGCACTTTTCTTAAATTACTTTGTTTTTGCATTTCTATTGAATAGTGTAGGAACTGTCATATTACAAGTGCAACGTAGCATGGATGTTTCTAAAGGTAGCGCAAGTGTTTTAGAAGGGTTTAAAGATATTCCAATTGCCATTGCTTCTTTTATTTTAGCTTCCTTTTTACCTAAGATAGGATTGAAAAAATCGATGTTATTGGGCTTGGCTTTGGTCTCTATTTTTTGTTTTATAACTCCTTTCACAAACGGATTCTGGTATTTTAAAATCCTATTTTTAGTCATTGGAGTTTCTTTTGCACTAATTAAAATTGCAGTATTTGCTACCATTGGTTTAATTACAAACAATCAAAAAGAACACGGTAGTTTTATGGGGATTTTAGAAGGCGTTTTTATGGGTGGTATTTTGTTAGGAAATATTGTTTTTAGTCTTTTTATAGACGATGCTAATCCGAAATCTTCCAACTGGTTAAATATTTATTGGTTTATGGGCGGTGTTGCACTCTTGGCTTTTATGGTGCTTTTTGTGTCGAAACTAGACGAATCACAGGCAACCATAGAAAAGCGTAAGTTCTCCGAAGACTTTAAAGAGATGCTGTTATTAATTGTAAAACCATTGACACTCATTTTTATCATCAGTATTTTTCTATATGTGTTGATAGAGCAAAGTTTCCAAACTTGGTTTCCAACTTTTTACACAGCTATTATACACGCGCCCGCAAGTATGGCCGTGCAGGCAGGAGCTGTTTTGGGTGGCGCTTTTATGATTGGTCGTTTTTTAGGTGGCTTTATTCTAAATAAAGTAAAATGGATTTACCTGCTAAGTTTTTGTTTAGTAGCCTCAGCAATTTTAATAGTACTCGTTTTACCACTCTCCGGAAATTCGAGCACTGAAGGATTAATAACTTGGTCAAATGCACCGGCAGTGGTTTATCTGATGCCTTTAATTGGCTTGTTTTTAGCACCTGTATATCCTACTATAAATTCAACAATTTTATCTTCTTTACCAAAACACATGCATAGTTCTATGGCCGGTTTAATAGTGGTGTTTTCTGCTTTAGGAGGTACTACAGGCTCTATAATTA
>NZ_JASJHV010000019.1:0-5412 GCF_037625555.1 Lacinutrix sp. | reverse complement strand
CATGACGCTATATTTTATGCTGGTGTACCATTAATAAATCCAGAAGGTTATAAATTAGGTACATTATGTGTTTACGATCATGAACCAAGACAACTAAGTAAAGAACAAAAAAAAAGCTTTAATGGCAATGTCTAAAGAGGTTGTAAGGCTTTTTGAGCAACGAAAACAGAATCAAATTTTAGAAAATTTAAAAAACAAGTTAGAAAAACATAATAAAGAACTTAATAAATTTGCTTCTATAGTTTCTCATGATTTAAAATCACCGCTTGCAAACATTATTTCCTTAACCGAGCTTTTAGAAGAAGAAAATGATGGGAGACTTAACGGAATATTTTAAGATGTACCTTAGCTACCTTAAAAGCTCCTCTTTTGCCTTAAGAGATTATATAGATGGTATTTTAAAGTATTATAAAAATGACGATTTATTAAAACTAAAAAAGGAAACCATTGCTTTTAAGACTTTAGTATTAGAGGCAAAAAAAATTACTGTTGCTAAAAACAATGCTATCATTAATTTTAATGAAGAACTATTAAATATTAAAGTAAATAAATCTGCTATTTTACAGATATTGGTTAATTTAATTACAAATGCAATAAAGTATTGCGATAAAGAATTTACCGAAATAACTTTAGATGTAAAAGTATCTTCAAGTCACTACAACTTTAGTGTTAAAGATAATGGTAAAGGTATTGCAGCAAATAAACTACATTCCATTTTCGATTTGTTTACCACTCTGATAAAAAAGATGAGGCTGGTAATCAAGGAATAGGCTTAGCAACTGTTAAGAAATTAGTTAATAGTCAAGGAGGTGAAGTTAAAGTAACCTCTAAAATTGGTATTGGAAGTGTTTTCCTGTTTAGTATTAAAAAATAATATACTTCAAACTTAACTAAAAACTACTTTTGTAATTGCCTAACAGCTTCTTCTGTACTTGTTACAGGTAGCTTACAAGCTCCATCAACACAAACATATATATAAGTATCTGCTTCTATAAATCTATTTTCCATAATTGGCAACTTACTCTCTTTTGTCGAGCCAGCAATTAAAATATTAGGTAGGTAATAGTTATTAACCTCTTTTAATTTCTCTTTAGCATTAACTCCAGAAATTGCTACTTCGTAGTATGGGTTTGAATAATTTAAATATAGAGATAGCCAATTAGAATAACCAGAAGGTGATTTATCTATATTAAGCTTCATGTTATTTAGCATTTGTTTTGCTAATGCTAAATAGGTGTTGTTTGAGTAATAATGACCAAGTTTAAAAAGATTATCTGCTAAAACTGAATTTGATGATGAAATAACATTGTCTATAACTTCCACTTTTCTGGTAATTAAATCTGTTTCTGTATCTGTAGTAAAATAAAACATCTTATTATTTTTATCTAAAAAATGAGTAATACAATAATCCATTAAATCTTTAGATAGGTTTAACCACTTCTCATCAAAAGTAATTTGATATAAATCAATATATGCCGAAATAACATGAGCATAGTCCTCAGAGAATCCATTAATAGTTGCTTTACCATCTTTATAATTATGAAAGAGTGAACCATCGTTTTTAAGTTGATTCTCTTTAATAAACTCTGCATTTTGTATGGCTTTATTTAAATAATTAATATCTCCAAAAACACGATACGCATCTACAAAACCTTTTAACATAAGCGCATTCCAAGACGTTAAAACTTTATCGTCTGTTCGTGGTTTAGACCTATTATTTCTAACATTAAATAATAATTGTTTCCATTTATACACTTTTGTATTAAGTTCCGTTGCATTAATATTATTGGACTTCGCAAAGGCATCAACATCTGAAGTCTTCTTATATAAAACATAATGATTATTCTCCCATTTATTTTCAATATTTATATTGTAATAAGCCGAAAACAAAGAAAAATCTTCTTTAAGTATGGATATTAATTCCTCCTTAGTCCAGCTATAGTATACACCTTCTTCTAGTTCGTTTTTATCATTTTTACTGTCTGCATCTATAGATGAGAAAAAAGCGCCATCTTTTTGAGAAAGTTCTCTCTCTATAAAAATTAAAGTTTCTAATGCTACAGTTTTGTAATTTTCATTTTTAGTAAGCAAAAAAGCTTGTGAGTAAACACTTACTAATTGGGCATTATCATAAAGCATTTTTTCAAAATGAGGTATATGCCATTTATCGTCGACAGAATATCTTGAAAATCCTCCACCAACTTGATCGTAAAGTCCACCATTTGCCATTTTACTTAAAGAAGTTGTTACATAATCTTTTAATATTTTATCATCATTCTGAAAACTGTAACGTAACAAAAAACTTAAATTATTAGGCATAGGAAATTTTGGTGCACCAATATTACCACCCAATTTATAATCTAAATTTTGTTTCCAAGAACTAACATACTTCTCAAGATTTTCTGTTTTAAATGGTACGTTTTCTTTATTTAAAGTAATTAAATCTGAAGATTTTACACCTTGAGTTAGTTCTTCTGCATAGGCCATCACCTTTTCAGGATTAGTTTTGTAAAGATTAGAAATGTCTATCAAGATTTTCTGCCATTGCTCTTTAGAAAAATAAGTGCCTCCTAAAACAGGTCTTCCGTCTGGTAACGTAATGCAATTAAGTGGCCAACCACCACTTCCTGTCATTAATTGTACAGCATTCATGTATACTTGATCGACATCTGGACGTTCTTCTCTATCTACTTTAATATTAATAAAACTAGTATTCATTAGTTTTGCAATAGAGTCGTTTTCAAAACTTTCTTCCTCCATTACATGACACCAATGACAAGCAGAATAACCTATAGAAATAACAATTAATTTATTCTCCTTTTTAGCCAAAGCCAAAGATTCTTTATTCCAAGCTTTCCAAGCTACAGGATTATAGGCATGCTGTAATAAATATGGACTTGTTTCATTAATCAATTCATTTGCTAATTGATTATTGTCTTCCTTTTTATTGTTAGGTTTATTTTTTTGAACACAACTCGACAATAAAATGAAAAGTAGTGCTATTGAAGCTATTTTATTAAACATATGCAATTAGTAATTAAATTATAACAAAGTTAGTTGATAATTAGAAACAAAAAAGCCGCAAAGAAAAAAACATCTCTACGGCAATTTTTAAATGTAATATTATAATTTATTCTTTAACTAACTTAATTGTACTAGTACCAGAATTAGTATTAATTTTTGCAAAATATAAACCACTATTAAGTGATGTACTGCTAATTGTTAATTCTGTTGTGTTAGGATTTAAAGATATTACTTGTTTTCCTAGAATATCGTAAATCTGAACTGAGTTAATTTGGTAAGTTCCTTTTACATTCCAATTATTACTTGTTGGGTTAGGATATACTGAAAAACTAATAGTTTCAAATTCTTGATTAGATAAAGTACCTGAACAATCGTCTCCAACTGTATAACTCCTAGAGACTAGTAAACCACCACCGGCTGCCCATGCAAAACTAGCAGTAAAAGGTATTACAGCTCCATTAGTTAAACCTGTAAATGTATATTCATATATTTGTCCAGAAACAAGACTAGGGTTTTGATTACCATTACCATCATTAAAATATTGTGCAACAAGACCAGTCACAGTATTTAATAGTTCAAGGGTAACTTTAACATCCGTACCATTCGCTAAAGTCTCAAAAGTGTATGCATAATCCGCAGTTTGACCTATACAATCAGTACTCGGATCTGCTATTGTTGTAACAATTACAGAAATTGCATTATTTGCTGCTGGATTTCCTGAAGCATCACTTGCAGAGACCATAAAAGTATACATTGTTTCTGATGTTAAACCAGAAATAACTAATGAGGTTTCAACTCCTGAAGCTCCAGTTATTTGTGCAGTACCGGCATTATCGTAAGTCACATCGTATGTTATGTCTGATCCAGCATCTGAAGCATTTAATAACAATTCTACAGAAAAGGCACCTACTGTTCCTGCTGTAGTAGTAAAAGCAGTTGGAGCTATTAAATCACATGGTGCACAATTAGGCCCACCACAATCTATTGCTGTTTCTCCATTATTTAGTACTCCATCTGAACATGTTTCTGGATCTGCACCAAAAGACATATTATCTATAATGTATGTCCCAGAAAGACCATTAGTAGGTGTACCATTTACATTAGGAGTAGCTGCTGTACCTCCTAAATCTCCAACATCTGTAAAAATTACCAATTTTTGTCTTGAGGTTAAACCTCCATTGAAATTTAATTCTACATTTAGAACATCTGTACCTACTGTCTGAAAATTCGCTTCAAGAGCTCCACCTCCACCTTGGAAACTAACACCATGTTGGTGTACTTCTCCTGGCAAAGCTGTTGTTGACTGCATCGTAAATCTTAAAGTATTATTGAATTCATCTGAAAGATCAATTGGATCAGTAAAGGTTACTTGAACATTATCCCAGTCAGATACACCTGCTGTAACTTCAAGTACATCCATTCCTGGACCATTTGTTAATCCTGGACCACCATCTCCTATAAAACCGTGAAGTGTACCTTCAAAATCAAAAGGCAAAGCAATAACTGCTGTAGTAGTAGCCATTACTGATATTGCATTATTAGCTGCTGGATTACCTGCAGTATCACTTGCTGATACCATAAAAGTATACATAGTTTCTGCTGTTAAACCAGGAATAATTAAAGATGTTTGTACACCAGAAGCTCCTGTTGTTTGTGCTGTACCTCCGCCATCATAAGTTATATCATAAGTTATATCTCCTCCTAAATCATCGGTTGCATTTAATAATAACTCTACAGAAGTTCCTCCTACAGCACCTAAAACTGCTGTAAATCCAGTTGGTGGTGTTATATCTGTTGAACAAGGGTCACAATTTGGCCCTCCACAATCTATTGCTTCTTCTCCGTTATTTAATATACCGTCTGAACACGTACCAGGATCAAAGCCTAAAGACATATTATCTATAATGTATGTCCCAGAAAGACCATTAGTAGGTGTACCATTTTGACCACCAGCAGCAGCGATACTCAAATCTCCAACATCAGTAAAAATTACCAATTTTTCTCTTGAGGTTAAACCTGCATTAAAATTTAATTCTACATTTAAAACATCTTGACCTACTGTTTGAAAATTTGCTTCAAGTGCACCACCACCACCTTGAAAACTAACACCATGTTGGTGTACTTCTCCTGGCATAGCTGTTGTAGACTGTATTGTAAATCTTAAAGTGTTTTCTGCAGCATTTGAAAGATCAATAGGCGTAGCAAAAGTTACTTGAACATTGTCCCAATCTGATACACCTGCTGTAACTTGAAGCACATCCATTCCTACACCATTTGTTACTCCAGGACCACCATCTCCTACAAAACCGTGAAGAGTGCCTTCAAAATCAAAAGGTAAGGACTGAGAGTACCCAAAGGATACTGCGAAAATTAAAATTAGTAAAGTAA
>NZ_JASJHV010000018.1:0-8534 GCF_037625555.1 Lacinutrix sp. | reverse complement strand
TTCCGCCACGTGCGCAATAAAAAAAGTTAAAAAAAAAAGCTAAGCATAGCTTAACTTTTTTTGTGACCGGGCTGGGGCTCGAACCCAGGACCCTCTCCTTAAAAGGGAGATGCTCTACCAACTGAGCTACCAGGTCATTTCCTTATTAAGGGTGCAAATATAAAAGGTTTTATTAATAATACAAGCCTATTTTTAAAAATATTTTTGTTTTTTTGTTCATTGAAATTCTACATGATTAATAATCAAATAATAAGAGCGAAAATGAATATTGTTTTACTTGGGTATATGGCTTCAGGAAAGTCTAAAATAGGCAAAGAACTTGCAGATATTTTGTCTTTTGATTTTAAAGATATAGATAATGTTATAGAAGATGGTGAGAAAAAGAGTATAAATGAAATATTTGTTAAATCTGGAGAACTATATTTTAGAAAGAAAGAAAAAGAATATTTAGAGAACCTTTTAAAAATTTCAAATAATACTATTATTTCATTGGGAGGAGGAACTCCATGTTATTTTAACACTATGGAATGCCTGTTGGCAAATAAAAATTTAACAACAGTTTATCTAAACGTAAAAATACCGGTTTTAGTTGAGAGATTGAAAATAGAAAAATCGAAAAGACCATTAATCTCTCATATTAAAACAGATGAATTATTAGCTGAGTTTATTGGGATGCATTTGTTTGAACGAGTTCATTTTTATAATAAAGCTAGTGTTAAAGTAAATGCCAATGGATCTTCAAAGGATATAGTTCAAGATATATTACTCCAATTATTTTAAAAAAACTTCATAGCTTTTACCTTTTAAAACGACTTCAACGTGTTCGTTTAGAGACGTTGACAAAGAAATTCCTTTAAAATCTGCTTTCACGGGATATTTTTTATGGTTTCTATTTACTAATACAGCAGTTTTAAATTTCTTTAACGGCACATCAAGAAAATGTTTTACTCCATAAACCAAGGTAGTGCCTGAGTTTAAAACATCATCAATTAGTATTACAGACTTGTTTGTATATTCTTCTTTCTTTATTGAAGTTTTAATTCTCTCCAATGGTTTTTTCTTATTAATTATGACTTTACACAAAATTGGATTTATTGGAGAGATTTTAGTTAAGACCGATTTTAGTTTTTTTGCTAGAATATATCCATTAGAATCTATTCCTGCTAAAATCACCTCGTCTTCATTACTATTCGCTTCATAAATTTGATAGGCGATTCGTCTAATTTTATGGTTTATTTCTTCGTGACTAAGAATACAGTTTTTTATAGTTGTCATTTTATTTTTTTTTATAAGAGGAATTTTTACTCTTCATTATCTTTATATACATCATCAATATCTCTTCTGTCTTTTTTTGTAGGTCTACCAGTTCCTTTTTTTCTGTAATAATCTTTAGCGTATTTAAGTAATTTTTGAGATTCAAAAGCCGATTTAGGCGTTGTGTCAACTCTGTAAATATCAACTAATTTAGCACCTACGCGATTTGTAGGTACATCTAAAACGTTAAGAGTATAGTTAATTTGATTTTTTCGTAATTCAATTTTATCTGTAGGGTAAACCTCTCTACTTGGCTTTACTACTTGCCCATTTACTTTTATATGTCCTTTTTTGCATGCTGTAGTTGCAATATTTCTTGTCTTAAAATATCTAACACACCAAAGATACTTGTCAATTCGCATATATTTTTATTTAATTCTACGTAATGATATTGTACAAAATTATTTTATAGTTTATCTTGCACACAAAAATAAGCAAAAATGAATTTAAGAAAATTTTTAATTCCAATTTTATCATTGTTTTTTGTCGCTTTTTCTTGTAGAGAGGATGATGAGTCTTTTGAAACTTTTACAGATAGAGATAGACAAGAGGTTTATGATGAAAATGAAGAGGAAATACTTACCTATTTAGAATCTCACTTCTTTAATTATGAAGATTTTGATTTCGCAGATGCTACAAATCCAATAAATAACAACTTTACTGTTGCATTAGATACGGTTTCGTTAGATAACGGGACACAAGATAAAACACCAATAATCAATTATTTAAACCAGGCAGATGGAGTATATCCAAGGTTAGATGTTAAGATAGTTAATCAAGATGAAATAGATTATAATTTATATATCTTAAAAGTAAGAGAAGGAGATGGAGATTCTATAAACAAACTAGATTCTGCAGCTATGATTTATAGTGGTAGCGTTGTAGATGGAACAGTTTTCGATAGTGCAGTAAATGTAGAAAATGGACAACCATTTAATTTAACAGGAGTAGGAAGTGTAGGAGGAGTTGTTCCTGGATTTAGAGAAGGTATTGTTGAATTTAAAACGTCTACAGGTTTTACAAATAATACAGATGGTTCCATAACTTTTAATGGTCATGGAATAGGTGTAGTATTTATGCCTTCTGGTTTAGGTTATTTTTCTTTACCACCTTCAGCGGCAATACCTCAATATTCTCCATTGTTTTTTAATTTAAAAATAATATCAAGAAGTAATACAGATTTTGATTTAGATGGAATGCCTTCTCATTTAGAGCATCCAGATGGAGATATTACAGGAGCAGAAGATAACGTAGATGGAGACCTGTTAGTTAATTTTATTGATAATGATGATGATGGAGATGGCGTTTTAACTAGAGACGAAGTTGAGCAAAAAGTTTATGAAGATGATGGCTCAACAGGAGCTCTTCAATTTATGTCTAAAGCAGAAGCTCAAACATATTTTGATACTAATATTACCTCACCTGATGAAATTTTTATAAGTATTGAAGGCGAATTAGATGGAACTTTTACTTTAAATACATTAGTTGTACCAGATGATAATAATGATGGTATACCAAACTATTTAGATGAGACTGTAACCACTGTTATTGAATAAATAATTACTGATACAAAAAAGCCCAATTTGAAATTCAAATTGGGCTCTTTTGTTTTAATAAAGTCATATTATAATTTTACAGAAAGACTTAATATTAATTGCTCTGTTCTTGTATCTAGTCTATCTATGCCAACAGTTGAATTATTTAAAAGAATAGTAGTTTCGTTATCCGAGAAACCACGCTCGTATCGTAAATCTATACCAATAGAATTAAAATTTAAACCTATCCCAAAGTTTAGGCTTACAGTAAAATCATTTTCTAAATTGCCAATTCTAGCGTTTTCAAAATCTGAATCTAAAATGTACTGAAAAGCAGGACCTGTAAAAACACTTAAAGGACCTATAACTTTTAAACCTACCAGTACAGGAGCGTCAAGGCGTTGTAAATTAAAATCTCCAGCATTATATTCACTTTTGGTTTTTGTATACATTAGCTCAGGTTTTAAGTAGATTTTGTCTCCTATTTTACCAAAAACACCAATATGATAGCCAATAGCTCTAGTTGGATCTTCGGAAATATTACTAATAGAATTAAAATAATCACCATTAGCATTGTAGTTTATACCACCTTTTATTCCAAATCCACTTCCATTTTGTGCGATTGCAGATGGTACTATTGCTAAAATGAAAATTATCGATAAGTATACTTTTATATTTTTGTTTAAGTTGCCTTGAAAGTTTTCAAAATTTTTCATGATTGTCGTTTTTTAATGTGAATTGATAATTAAAACGAAAATCATGTCAAAATATTTCTTTTTATTACTTTTTCACAAGCTAAAACAATAGCATCTGCATTTAAGCCGTACTTTTCCATAAGTTGAGCTGGAGTTCCAGATTCACCAAAAGTATCATTTGTTGCAACAAATTCTTGAGGTGTTGGTTTGTGTTGCGATAAAACGCGAGCTATACTTTCTCCAAGGCCACCTAAATGGTTATGCTCTTCAGCAGTAACAATACAGCTTGTTTTACTAACAGAAGCTATTATTGCCTTAGCATCTAAAGGTTTTATTGTGTGTATATTTATTACTTCAGCAGATATTCCTTTTTCATTTAAAGCTTTTGCAGCCTCAAGTGCTTCCCAAACTAAATGTCCAGTAGCAACTATAGTTACATCTGTACCATCTACTAAATGTAATGCTTTTCCTATTTCAAATTTGTGGTCAATAGGTGTAAAGTTCGCTACTTTTGGTCTTCCAAAACGTAAATATACTGGGCCATGATGTTCTGCAATTGCAATAGTTGCAGCTTTGGTTTGGTTGTAATCACAAGTGTTAATTACTGTCATTCCTGGTAACATTTTCATTAAGCCTATATCTTCAAGAATTTGATGTGTTGCACCATCTTCTCCTAGAGTTAGACCAGCATGAGAGGCACAAATTTTCACGTTTTTATCTGAATATGCAATACTTTGTCTTATTTGGTCGTAAACACGTCCAGTAGAAAAGTTAGCAAATGTTCCAGTAAATGGAATTTTACCACCTATTGTTAAACCTGCTGCTATTCCCATCATATTTGCTTCAGCAATTCCTATTTGAAAAAAGCGTTCTGGGTTTTCTTCTATAAACTGATCCATTTTTAAAGAACCAATTAAATCTGCACAAAGTGCTACTACATTTGGGTTAGTTCTTCCTAATTCTGTTAATCCTGCTCCAAATCCTGAGCGAGTATCGTTATTTCCTTGATTTTCGTATGTTTTCATCTTTTGTTTCTTAATTAGAAGGATTAATAATCGCCTAAAGTTTCAGCATTCTGAGTTAAACCAGTAGCTAATTGATCGTCGTTAGGTGCTTTTCCATGCCATGCATGAGTATGCATCATAAAATCAACACCATTACCCATTATTGTTTTTAATAAAACACATACAGGCTTTCCTTTTCCAGTTAATGATTTTGCTTTTGCCATTCCATTTAAAATAGCCTCTACATTATTTCCTTCTTCTATTTCTAAAACAGTCCAACCAAAAGCTTCAAATTTACCTTTAATACTTCCCATTGGTAATACAGTATCTGTAGAACCATCAATTTGTTGTCCGTTTAAATCTATAGTAGCAATTATATTATCTACATTTTTACCTGCAGCATACATAATAGCTTCCCAGTTTTGCCCTTCTTGTAACTCACCATCTCCATGTAAACTATAGATTAAGTGGTTACAGCCATTTAGTTTTTTTGCTTGAGCTGCACCAAGTGCAACACTTAAACCTTGTCCTAAAGAACCAGAGGCAATACGAATACCTGGTAAACCTTCATGAGTAGTTGGGTGACCTTGTAATCGCGTATTAATTAGACGAAAGGTGTTTAATTCTTCAACAGGAAAATACCTAGACCTTGCTAAAACACTATAATAAACTGGTGAAATGTGACCATTAGATAGGAAAAATAGGTCTTCACCAATACCATCCATATCAAAACCTTCTTTTCTATCCATTATTTCGTTGTAAAGCGTTACAAAAAATTCTGCACAGCCTAAAGATCCTCCTGGATGTCCAGAGTTTACTTTGTGAACCATTCGTAAAATATCTCTACGAACTTGGGTTGTAATATCTTCTAATTGTTGTGTGTTTGCCATTGTTTTTAGCTTGGTTTATAAAGCATCAAAAATAACTTTTTAAAGCCCTATTACAAAAATAGATTAATGGCACTTATTAACGAATTGATACGATTTGCTAACAATTTTAAACTTTTTTGAATTTTATTATATGTTTAAGAAGCTATGTTATTTTGTTAATTATCTTTACAAGCTGAATATTTTAACAAATATGACATTCGATTTAAAAGGAAAAGATGCACAAAGTAGTGCAAGAGCTGGAGTAATTACAACAGATCATGGTGTAATAGAAACGCCAATTTTTATGCCAGTTGGTACAGTTGCTTCTGTAAAAGGAGTGCACCAACGTGAGCTGAAAAATGATATTAATCCAGATATTATATTAGGAAACACATATCATTTATATTTAAGACCACAAATAGACGTTTTAGAAAAAGCAGGTGGTTTACATAAATTCATGAATTGGGATCGTAATATTTTAACCGATTCTGGTGGATATCAAGTCTATTCTTTATCAGCAAATAGAAAAATTAAAGAAGAAGGCGTTAAGTTTAAATCTCATATAGATGGAAGTTACCATACATTTACACCAGAAAATGTAATGGAAATTCAACGTAGCATTGGAGCAGATATTATTATGGCGTTCGATGAGTGTACACCTTACCCATGCGATTATAACTATGCTAAACGATCTATGAAAATGACACATAGATGGCTTGATCGTTGTGTAAATCATTTAGAGAAAGTACCTTTTAAATATGATTATTCTCAAGCATTTTTTCCAATTGTTCAAGGAAGTTGTTATAAAGATTTACGTGAACAATCTGCTGAATACATAGCAAATGCAGGAGCAGTTGGTAATGCCATTGGAGGACTATCTGTTGGTGAACCAGCTGAAGAAATGTATGCAATGACAGAAATTGTAACAGCTATATTGCCCGAAGATAAGCCACGTTATTTAATGGGAGTTGGAACACCAATAAATATATTAGAAAATATTGCACTTGGTGTAGATATGTTTGATTGTGTAATGCCAACACGTAATGCAAGAAACGGAATGTTGTTTACTGCTCATGGCTCTATAAATATAAAGAATTTAAAGTGGAGAGATGATTTTTCTGCTTTAGACGAGATGGCTATAACTTGGGTAGATACAGACTATTCTAAAGCCTACGTTAGACATCTGTTTATTGTAAACGAGAGATTAGCAGCACAAATAGCTACTATACACAATTTAGGTTTTTACATGTGGCTAGTTAGAGAAGCTAGAAAACATATATTAGCTGGAGATTTTAGAACCTGGAAAGATATGATGGTAAAGCAAATGGATAAAAGATTATAATATTGAAAATTTTAGATTGGTACATATTAAAACGTTACTTGCTCACATTTTTAATGATGATTTTGTTGTTTATTCCTATTGGAATAACAGTACATCTTGCAGAAAAAATTGGCAAAATATTAGAACGTGAAGCACCTTTTGGAGAGGTAATGCTTTATCTTCTTGACTTTACTATATATTTTGCACACTTATTATTTCCATTATTTTTATTCTTATCAGTAATATGGTTTACTTCAAAGTTAGCTAACAATACAGAGATTGTTGCTTTTTTAAGTTCGGGAGTTTCATTTTCAAGATTTCTAAGACCATATTTAATTGGTGCAACTATAGTTGCCATAATTTCTATCATTTTAGGCTTATACTTAGCACCAAATGCTAGTAAAGGTTTTAACGACTTTAAGTATAAGTATTTAAGTGGTAAAAAAAATACTGCAAATCAAAAGTTATTTAAACAGATTAATGATAATGAAATTATATATGTTAGTAGTTTTGATGCAGTAAGAGGTCAAGGTTTAAATTTTTCTCTTGAACACTTTGAAAATGATAAATTATCTTATAAAATAAGCTCTAATAGTATAAGATTTGTAGAAGAAGATTCAACATACCAATTAAGAAACTATTTTAAAAGAACAATTACAGATAATGGAGACCTATTGGAGAGAGAGCGAAAAAAAGACACTATTTTTGGTTTTGATTTAGAAGATTTAGTACCAGACGATTATATTGCAGAAACCTTAAATTATGTTGCTTTAAAACGTTTTATAACTCGAGAGGAGAAAAGAGGCTCATCTAACATCGGTCGCTATAAGCTAGAATTGTATAGAAAATGGAGTTTACCAGTTTCAGTCTTTATTTTAACAATTATAGCGGTTGCTGTTTCCTCAATTAAACGAAGAGGAGGAATGGGTGTAAACCTTGCATTTGGTATTACTATAGCCATGATATTTGTTTTCTTCGATAAAGTTTTTGGAACAATGGCAGCACAATCTGACTTTTCTCCATTAATTGCTGTTTGGTTTCCAAATGTGATTTTTGGTATTTTAGCAGTCATACTATTGTACAATGCTAAACGATAAACTTAAAAACTATTTACACCTACATTTATTAGTGTTTATTGCTGGATTTACAGCTATTTTAGGAAAGCTTATAACAATTGAGGCAGTTTCTTTAGTTTGGTTTAGAATGGTAATTGCAGCTGTTTTAATGTTTGTATATATTAAAGTTACTAAAGTAGATATCACTATAGATAGAAAAATACTATTTAAGTTCTCTATTGCAGGAATTATTATAGCATTACATTGGATTACATTTTTTGCAGCAATAGATGTTTCTAACATATCTATAGCATTAGCAATGTTTTCTACAGGTGCTTTTTTTGCCTCTCTTATAGAACCTATTATTTATAAAAGAAAAATAATTTGGTACGAAATTCTATTTGGTATTATTGTTATCATTGGAATTGTGATTATTTTACAAACAGAAATAAAACATATCAAAGGTATTTTATTAGGGATTTCTTCCGCTTTTTTCTCTTCGTTATTCGCGGTTTTAAATGGTAAGTTCCTCGAAAAAAATTCTGCAACAAAAATCTCATTTTACGAGTTCATTTCTGGTGTTATTTTTATTTCATTTTTTATACTAATATTCAGAGATGGTTTCTCTTTAGAATACTTCAAATTAAGTACAGAAGATATAGTTTACCTGCTTATTTTAGCATCTATTTGTTCAGCATATGCATTTATAGCATCTGTATATGTAATGAAACAAATTACACC
>NZ_JASJHV010000017.1:0-15450 GCF_037625555.1 Lacinutrix sp. | reverse complement strand
TTGGTGCTAAGATTACTAGAGTTTCTGGTAATTAATAATATAAATTTGATAGACATAAAAAAAGCTTCAGTGTAAACTGAAGCTTTTTTACTTTAAATAATAGTGTTTTATAATATATACTTCTTTAGTGTTAAAACCCGTATTAAAAGTTATTCCTCCAACAAAAGCGTTTCTCTCAACACTTGATCTTTGTTTTTGTTTTTACTCCAATAAGGCGATTTTATAGTTTTTAATCGTGTTGCTTTCGAGGTGTTTCCTTTAATGCTTTCTTCCCAATTTAATATTTCAAAAGGAAATACTGGATTAAAATTAATAGTAAGTTTACGGTTTAAACTTGGATAGTTAAGTGTGTAGCTTCCTTTGGCTAGTGAAGCAGAAGCTTGGTCAGCTTTTAAAGGAACGTGTTTTAAGTGAATAAACTCTAAAGATGGAATAATACTAATATCTCCAACGGGAAGACTTTTAGGATCGATACGTAATTGTGTCCAGAGTTCATTCTCTAAAATGTTTTTATCTAAAGTAAAATTGCTGTCTGCTTGGTTTTCAAAATAGGAATGAGCGTCTATTTCAAACTGTTTACGGTTATTTAATTGCGTATAAACATGTCCACACCATTCTTGAATAGAGCAACTTACTTTTATTGCATGTCTGTTATTTGCAATAGGATAAAAAGTACTTTGCATAATAGAATAAGGATAAATACCAGTCGTAAAATTTTTAGTTCTATTTAGCTTTAAAACATTAATATTTGGAGGGTTGCTATAATCTGCTTTAACTTGTTTTGTTTCTAAAAAAGGTTCTGTTACATAAATTAAAACAGCAGTGCCATGTCTTGTTTCTCCATAACGTGATTGCTCTAGCTTATAAGATGTAATTTCTGCTTCTCCTGTATACCAATAGGCACTAAAGTCTTTATTAGGCTTAAAAGTTTCGGTTACTGTTGTTGCTTTAGTATCTTTTTTAGTAACTAAAAGTGCGAGGTCTTTAGATTCTTTATTAGTACAAGACAATAGGATTAATAAGGCACTAACAATTAATGGTAATGTGTTTTTTGTTTTCATAACGGTTTTTTTTTATAAAAATACAATACTAATATTCTTCTGTAATAGTATTTAACGTTTCGTATAGAAGGTGTGTTGGTAATCCCATAACATTAAAATAAGAACCTTCTATGTTAGTAACACCAACCTGTCCTATCCATTCTTGTATACCATAAGCTCCAGCTTTATCTAATGGAGAATAGGTGTTAATATAATACCAAAGTTCTTCATCTGTAAAGGCTTTAAAAGTAACTTGTGTTACTGCATTCACTATTTTTTTTAAGGTTTTTGTTCGTATGCAAATAGAGGTAATAACGTCGTGAGTACTGTTGCTTAAAGATTTTAAAATAGAAAAAGCATCAGTATTATCTTTTGGTTTTCCTAATATTAAGTCTTTGTGCCAAACAATGGTATCGCTTGTAACTAAAATATCTTCATCTTTTAATTCCTTAATAAATGGAATAGATTTTAGTTCAGCTAAGTAATCACTAATTTCAGAATGCTTTAATTCTGGAGGATAAACTTCTTCGGTATCTTTTAGTCTTATTTCAAAATCTAAATCTAAATTTCTAAAAAAATCTTGACGTCTAGGAGATCCTGAAGCAAGTATAATATGTCTGTTTTTTAGTTTTTGCTTTAGCATAATTACAAGATGAGTTTGTATAGTAACATAGATAATATTCCAAAAAGCATAACTATTTTAAGCATTAAACTTATGTGTTTAAAATGCATATTATTTTCTGCAGTAAATAGTTTTATAACAACGTATATTAATGGTCCAACAATAGTAATAAGGAAATAAATAATGGCTTCTGTATGCATGTACAAAAATGTAATAACGTAATACAGAATGATAATAATGGTAATTAGTGTTAGTACCATTGTTACTTTGGAAGTGCGTGTTTTACCAAATAGAATAGGTAAAGTTTGCATTCCTGCTTTGTAGTCGCCATCTACATCTTGAATGTCATTTACAATTTCGCGTATAAAATTAATTAAGAAAGCAAATATTGCAAAATCTGTTAGTACTTTTAACATTATAGATTGCACGTTTTTGTTTTCGATAGTCATTATAGGAATAAGCTCGAAAACACCAACAATTAATAAACTACTGGCAACTAATATTGATATTACAATATTACCAAATACAGCTATTTGTTTTAAATAAGAAGCATAGACATAAAGCGCAGCAGCAATAATTACAAAAAGTCCAAAAAATGGTGGTCTTCCAACTTTATGAGACAAATAAAAACCTAAGCACACACCAATAAAAGTAAATAGAATATACAATGTATTGGCAGTATTTTCTTCAATTTTAATGCCTACGATTACTTTTTCTGGTTTATTAATAGCATCGGTTTCTATATCGTAAATATAATTAATAATATAACCACCAACAGCAATACAAAGTGTTGCTAGAATTAATAAAAAAAAATGTAAAGGATTTAATGTTGTTTCGATTGCAAAAGCAGGGAATAAAGCATATTTAATTAAGATTTGCGTAAGCGCAATCATTAATAAATTTTTCCAACGGATGAGGTTTAGTAAATTCAATTCTTATTTTTTAATATTTAAAGACTGTTTGCCAGAAACTGTAAATGCTTATTAAATAGAAGCATCAAAATAGCTATTCCAATCGTTTCTCACTTTTAAAACTTGCTCAATAACATCGCGAACACACCCTTTTCCACCTTTTTTATGCGATATATATAGTGATGCTTGTTTTACTTCTGCAACAGCATCTTGAGGACAAGTAGCTAAACCTACGAGTTCTAACACAGGAATATCTGGAATATCGTCTCCCATATATAACACATTTTTAGAGGTTATATTCTTATCCTTAATATATTTATTATACTGTTCTATTTTATTGTGAGCACCCAAAAACACATCTGCAACGCCCAGATTCTCTAAACGTTTTCTTACACCTTCGTTAGTACCTCCCGAAATAATACAAAGATTATAACCTTTGTTTAGTGCTTGTTTAAGCGCATAACCGTCTTTAACGTTCATTGTTCTTAGCATATCTCCAGACGTTGTTATTGTTAGAGAGCCATTAGTTAAAACACCATCAATATCAAAAATAAAAGTGGTGATGTTTGCTAAATATTCTTTGTAACTTTTATCGTATGCCATGTGTCTTTTTTATAGATTTTGTTAGCAATTCGTAAACGGCTTTATGTTGCTCGCTTTCTAATTGTTTTAAATGTCTTTTTATAGTTTTCTTATCGTTACGTAAAGCAGGACCAGTTTGTGCTAAGTAAGGAGAAAGCGCCTCTATTTTATTAGCAGTTTCTCTTATTAACGGTTTTAAAATATCGAACTCTGCGCCATTTTGTTCTGTAATTTCATGAGCCATTCTATACAATTGATTTGTAAAATTATTGACGAACACAGCAGCCAAATGTAAAGCCTGGCGTTGGTCGCTATTTACCTTATGGCTTTTACAGCCAATAGCTTCGGCAAGCTGTTTTAGAATTGGTAAATCAACCTTTTTTAAGGCTTCAATACAAATAGGAACATCTGTAAAATCGAGATCTGCAGCTTTAGAAAACGTTTGTAAAGGGTAAAAAACACCTCGTTTTTGTTTCATATCTACAGCATACAAACTCGTACTACCAGATGTATGTACAACCAATCTGTCTTTAAAAGGAAGTTGCTTCGATAAATCTTCGATAGCATCATCACTAACGGCAAGAATATAGATATCTGCTTGAGTTAATGACGCTAAATCATCTGTTACTTTAACTTTGTTTTTATACTTATCAATCGTCTTTAAATTACGATTATACCATTGTTTTATTTCAATGTCTTCCGAAGCATAAAACGCTTTAAATAGGTGAGTGGCTACATTTCCTGCGCCTAATAGTACTACTGAAATCATAGTGCTAAAATAAGTAACAGAAACATTATAAAAAAGATGATTACACTATCTTTTGTAAACAATAGAGAAAAAAGATATAAATACACGCGAGGATATTGCTTTGTTGGTAGATTCATTTTATATTAAAATAAGAAAAGATACCACTTTAGGGCCTATTTTTAATGAAGCCATTAAAGATTGGGATAAACACTTAGAGCATCTCACTACGTTTTGGGAGTCTAGCTTGTTTTTTACTCGAAAGTTAACGCATAAATACAAAGGAAATCCTTTAGAAAAGCATGTTAAAGTAGATAAAGATCATAATAACACTATAACAGAACACCATTTTGGTATTTGGTTAAATTATTGGATGCAAACAATAGACAATTTATTTCAAGGAGAAGTAGTAGATAATGCTAAACGTCGCGCTAGAAAAATGGGTTCGTTTATGTATTTAAAAATCTTCGAAGCACGTTCCTCAAATCAAAAATAAATTTAACAGTTTTTCCTTATTTAGCAGCTAAATAAAACAAACAAAAAGAACTATCTTTGCACGAGTTAAATATAGCCTTGTTATGATGCAAAATAAACTCGCAAAAATTCTCTTCTCTACACGTTTAACAGCTGTTTTATTTATTGTTTACGCTGGTGCCATGATTGCTGGTACTTTTATGGATGCTGGACAAGAGACATCTCCAACACCTTATTCTCGTGCTTTAATATACAATGCTTGGTGGTTTGAAGCAATAATGGTAGTTTTTGTTATAAATTTTGTTGGTAACATTTTTAGATTCCAATTGTTCAAAAAGAAAAAGTGGGCAACATTAACACTACATTTAGCATTCATTTTCATATTATTAGGTGCTTTTATTACGCGTTATATTGGATATGAAGGCATGATGCCAATTCAGGAAGGAGAAACAGAGAATACCTTTTTATCTCAAAAAACATATGTTTCTGTAATTGTTAATGGAGATTATAAAATAGATGGTGTTCCACAACAATTAAGAAAAGAAATAGAAGTAGATTTCTCTGAAAGATTAAACAATACATTCTCATATAGCACTACTTACGACAAAACTCCTATTGAATTGTCTATAGAAAAGTTTGTTGCTAATGCAGAAAAAGATATCATTCCAGACGATAAAGGTGAGGCATATTTAAAAATAGTAGAAGCAGGAAATGGTGCACCACACAATCATTTTTTAAAATCTGGTCAAGATCAACTAATTCATAATATTATTTTTACGCTTAATAACCCTAAAAAAGGAGCCATAAATATTGTTGAGACAGATAATGGTTTAACTATCGACTCTCCATTTGAAGGTGAATACTTACAGATGGCAACAATGACAGAAGGTAAGTTGGTTAAAGATAGTATACAACCTTTAAAGTTGCGTTCTAGATATGTTATAGGTAAAATGCAAATGGTGTTTCCAAAACCAGTAGTAAAAGGACATTTTGATATTGTAAAAAAATCTAAATTATTAAAGAGTGATGAGGATGGTTTAGTTTTAAATGTTTCTGCAGGAGAAGAAACAAAACAAGTGCAATTACTAGGTGGAATTGGTACAACAAATAGATGGGAGCCTTTAAAGATTGGAGGTTTAGACTTAGATTTTAGATTTGGTGCTAAACTTTTAGAATTACCATTTAGTATTAAATTAAACGACTTTGTTGCAGAAAAATATCCAGGTACAGAAAATAGCTATTCTGCATTTTCAAGTGCTATTACAGTAAAAGATAAAGAAGAAGGAGACTTTGACTATAAAATTTTCATGAATAATGTTTTAGACCATAGAGGATACCGTTTCTTTCAAGCAGGATTCGATAATAACGAGACATTAACAAAGCTTTCGGTAAATCATGATCGTTGGGGAACTTGGTTTACATATTTTGGATACATGCTACTTTATTTTGGAATGATGGCCATTCTATTTAATAAAAATACTCGTTTTGCAGATTTAAAAAGAGCTTTAGATAAAGTAAAAGATAAAAAATCTAAAATTATTTCTGTGCTTTTAATTTGCTTTACATTAATTGGTTTTGCACAAGAACAGCATTCAGAAAACGATGGTCACGACCACTCTAATGAAGCTGTGCAACAAGAAGCACAACAAGTAGGTGTCGATCATAAAGAATACGAATATTCTTATGATGAGAATAAAGCACAGGTAGATTCTATTTTACGTGCCAATATGGTGCCTAAAAAGGAAGCAGATAAATTTGGACGTATTGTAATACAAGATATAGGTGGACGAATGATGCCTGTAAATACGTATGCATCAGAGTTTTTAAGAAAATTATGCAAAAGTGATACTTACGAAGGATTTACTGCAGACCAAGTGTTTCTTTCTGTTCATGAAAGCCCAGAATTTTGGTATAATGTACCAATCATTTATTTAAAATCTAAAAAAGGAGATTCTATAAGAAAAATTATAGGTGTAGATAAGTCTGTAAAATATGCTAGTTTAGGACATTTTTTAACCAACAAAGGAGAGTATAAATTAGCACCTTATTTAGATGAAGCTTACAAGGCACTAGCACCTAATGCATACCAAAAAGAGTTTAGAGAAACAGATCAAAGAGTAACGTTGCTATATAATACAGTGCGAGGGAATTCTCTTAAAATATTTCCATTACCTGAAGATGAAAATAACAAATGGATTTCTTCAAACGAATTTAGAAATGAAGGTTACAAAGAAGTTATAAAAGACACTATGTATCAAAGCTTTGTAAACCAAAGTTTTAACCTGTATCTATACCGTTTAAATAACGCAAAGCAATCTGGTGATTTTTCTGAAGCAGATAAAATATTAGACGCCTTTAAAAAGAATCAAGTAAAATTAGGTGGAGAAGTGATGCTAAGTGACGAAAAAATTAACACAGAAATTCTATACAATAAATATGATATTTTTAAGAACCTTCATTATGCATACATGTTATTTGGAGGCTTATTATTTGTGTTATTGATAGTTCAAATATTTAAAGAAAAAAGTAAGGCTATTAATACTTTAGTAATGGTGTTTAAAACACTAATATTAGTGTCTTTCTTATTGCATACTATTGGTTTAATTTTACGTTGGTACATCTCAGGTCATGCACCATGGAGTGATGGATACGAATCTATGATCTATGTTGCTTGGGCAACCATGCTTTTTGGATTAATGCTTTCTACCACTTCAAACAAAAGTGTGTTTTCTGTTATTAAAAGTTTAGTAGTTACAGAAAACGCATCGAGTTTAACAACAGCAGCAGGCGCATTTGTAACCTCTATATTGTTAATGGTTGCGCATTTAAGCTGGATGGATCCTGCAATAGCAAACTTACCACCAGTTTTAGATAGTTATTGGTTAATGATACATGTTGCAGTAATTGTAGCAAGTTATGGACCTTTCACGTTATCTATGATTTTGGGTGTAACGGTTTTATTGCTAATGATTTTAACTACTAAAGAAAACAAAGCAAAAATGCTTTTAAATATTAAAGAGCTTACTATTATAAATGAAATGTCTTTAACTGTTGGATTAGTTATGTTAACCATAGGAAACTTTCTAGGAGGTATGTGGGCAAACGAAAGTTGGGGACGTTATTGGGGCTGGGACCCAAAAGAAACTTGGGCTTTAATAAGCATTATGATTTATGCATTTGTAATACACGCAAGACTAGTACCTGGTTTACGTGGCAGATGGACTTTTAATTTAATGTCAATTATTACACTTGGGTTTATAATTTTTACATATTTTGGTGTTAATTTCTATCTATCTGGATTACATTCTTACCAGTCTGGACAAGATTTAAGTTATAAGTACATAGCTGTTGCAGTTGCACTTATTATTATTCTTGCTTTATTCTCATATAGAAAGTATGCTAAACACTATAAAAAGTAAACTGTTTTAAAATATCATAATTAATTATTATCTTTAATTTTTAATTTCAAAACACAAGATGAATTATATAAAAAAAATAGGTGTACACAATATTCTAGTGTTGCTTTTATGTTTAGTTATTATAGTAATTGCCGAATATTTGTTTCTTTCAGGGAATGAACTTCATGGTATATTTTTAGGCCTATGGGCTCCAACTATTCTTGGTATAATGATTTTTTTAAAACTTATAGATAATGGATCCAAATAGTTTTATACAATATTTTTCGATTTTTGTATCGATGTGTGTAGTTGTTTGGGCAATTACCATGATAAGAATCTACAACAAAAGGTTTAAAGAATAAGAGCCTAAATATCACTTAGATGAAATTTTTTAAAGAGTTCAAAGAATTTGCTGTAAAAGGTAATATGATGGATATGGCTATTGGTATTATTATTGGAGCTTCCTTTAATAAAGTAATAGATGTTTTATTAAAAAAAGTATTATTGCCACCACTATCTTTAATGAGCGATGGTATTAATTTACAAAACAGAAAGATGATGCTTCGAGACAGTACTTTATATGCAGAAGGCAAAACTTTAATAGAATAAGTAGCTATAGAATATGGTGCACTAACCGAAGCGTTTCTAGATTTTTTAATTATAGGACTAACAGTGTTTCTAGTAGTTAAAGCCATGAATAAATTAAGAAACAAATCTGAAGAAACAAAAGATAAAACGGTTAAAACACCTAAAGATATAGAGTTACTAGCCAATTTAACTCAATTAATGGAAGAACAGAATAAGCTCTTAAGAGCTTATTCTAAAAACAAAGCATAAAAAAACAGCGAATAATAATTTATTCGCTGTTTCCTTTTTTTGTTGAAACCTATAACTTAATTAGTTTTTATGTAAGTTTAAATCACTTAAAACTTCATTTGTAAATTTATAGTGACCTTTTGTAGTTATTATTCTAAACCTATGGTCATTCATCCTGCTTAATACATCTAAGAAACGCCATTTAGATTTTAATAAACGAGGTTTATCAGTCTTTAAGCCAATTTCAAAATAATATTTTTTTGTTCTTCTAGTAGCCGTAATATCTGGAGTTATTTTAATCTCTCCGTTCTTTTTAATGTAAGACTTTGGTGGCTAATATCCTTCAACGTCAGCTTTTATATTTTCGAAACCTAAGTTCTCTAAATAATTAACCGATTATTTAATAAATGCCGCGTTTTTTGTTTTTTCTGTGTGTATCATAGTGACACTAATATACATATAGATTATTTTATTTGGCGTTAAGACCTTGTTAAACCATTGATTTTTAACAGTTTTTTATAAAAACATAATTGTTTTAAATAAGTATTAAGACTTAAATATTACAATTAGTATCTTTACAGTATGAGTAAAATAAAATTAGGTTTAAATACCATTTGTGCACACGTTGGAGAAATAAAAGATGAGCAATTTAAAGGAGCAGTATCTCCTATATATCTAGCTAGTTCTTATGAGTTTATAGATGTAGATGTTAAACGCTATCCAAGTTACTTTAACACACCAAATCAAGAATATTTAGCTAAAAAAGTTGCAGCTTTAGAGCACAAGGAAACAGCAATGATTTTTGGTTCTGGTATGGCAGCTATTAGCCATATGTTTTTAGCTTTTTTAAAATCTGGAGATCATATTGTGGTTCAAAACACTTTATATGGTGGAACAAGTAATTTTATTCGTGAGGAGTTTCCTAAATTAAAAATTGAATTTACATTTACAAATGGCTATTCTGTTGCAGATTTTGAAGCAGCAATACAACCCAATACTAAATTAATCCATATAGAAACACCTTCTGATCCTTTATTAACTATTACAGATATTAAAGCGATTGCTAATTTGGCTAAAGCAAAAAAAATAGTTACTAGTATAGATAATACATTTGCAAGCCCAATAAACCAAAACCCATCACATTTTGGTATAGATTTAATTATGCACTCTGCTACAAAGTATTTTGGTGGTCATAGCGATATTTGTGCAGGAGCAATTGCAGGTTCTAAAGAACATATGGATAGAATTTGGAATGTCTCTAAAAACCTAGGAGGTAGTTTAATTGATTTTACTGTATGGATGCTAGAGCGTAGCATGAAAACTATGGGTCTTCGTGTTAAAAAGCAAACTAAAAACGCAGGTAAAATGGCAAAATGGTTAGAAAAAAATACTGCTATAAAAAAAGTGTATTATCCAGGTTTAAAAAGCCATCCAGAACACCAATTAGCAAAATCTCAAATGCATGGTTTTGGTGCGATGTTATCTTTTGAATTGAAAAGCGGAAAAGACTCCGAAAAATTTCAAAAAGCCTTGAAGTTAATAAAATCTTCAATGAGTTTGGCTGGTATAGAAAGTACTGTTTTAAGTCCTGCTAAAACCTCACACTCGCTTTTAAGTCAAGAAGATAGAGATGTAATTGGTATAAGTGATGGGTTAATAAGGTTTTCTGTTGGTATAGAATCTATTAAAGATTTAAAAGAAGATATTCAGCAAGCCTTAAATAAATTATAAAAATTTGAACAAAAAAAACAAACATAAAGCGGATTACGATTTTGTTAAACTAATTGAAGTTTATTCAGAATTACAACCTTATGTTTTCGTAAACAAATACGAAAAACAAACTATAGATTTTGCAGATGCCAAAGCGGTTAAAGCTTTAAACACTGCATTATTAAAAACGTATTACAATATAGATTTTTGGCAATTTCCAGACACTAATTTATGTCCTCCTATTCCTGGTCGTGTAGATTATATACATTTAGTTTCAGATCTTTTATCTGCCTCAAAATTAAAAAAGGAAATCTGTGTTTTAGATATTGGTACAGGTGCATCATGTATTTATCCTTTACTTGGTAATGCAGAGTATAATTGGCAGTTTGTAGCAACAGACAGTAATAAAAAATCTATAGCTTACGCCGAAAAAATAATTATAAAGAATAAGCTTAAAAAAGCAATCCAGTTAAAACACCAACCCAATATGGAAAGTGTTTTTAAAGGTGTAATAAGTTTAAAAGATAAATTTTCTGTCTCTATTTGCAATCCACCATTTTTTAAAGATGAATCTGAAGCTTTTGAAGCCACTACAAGAAAGCTTAAAGGCTTAGGAAAGCTAACAGATTTTGTAACTAGAAATTTTGCAGGACAAGCACACGAATTATGTTTTAAAGGTGGAGAGAAAGCATTTTTACATACTTATCTCTACGAAAGTTCATTGTTTAAAACACAATGTTTTTGGTACACGAGTCTAGTATCTAATAAAGACAATATTAAATCTATGAAAAAGTCTTTAGTAAAATTAGGTGCTACAACGACTAAGGTTATAGAAATGAATCAAGGCAATAAAAGGAGTAGAGTATTAGCTTGGACGTTTTTAACAACAAAAGAGCAGCAAGATTGGATTAACAATAAATAAGTATTAAATGAAATTAGATATACTAGCCTTTGGCGCGCATCCAGATGATATAGAATTAGGAGTAGGAGGAACCATTGCAAAAGCCATTGCAGAAGGCAAAAAAGTAGGCGTTATAGATTTAACACAAGGCGAATTAGGTACTAGAGGTACTGCCGAAACAAGAGAAACAGAAGCTAGTAATGCTGCTAAAGTTTTAGGGTTATCTGCAAGAGAGAATCTAGGCTTTGCAGATGGTTTTTTTATAAACAACAAAGCACACCAATTAGAAGTTATTAAAATGCTTAGAAAGTACCAACCAGACATTGTGCTTTGTAATGCAATAGACGATAGGCATATAGACCATGGTAAGGGCAGTAAATTAGTAAGCGATGCTTGTTTTTTAAGCGGTTTAATTAAAATTGAAACAGAATTAGATGGTAATAGCCAAGAAAAATGGAGACCAAAACATGTTTACCATTACATACAATGGAAAAATATTGAACCAGATTTTGTAGTCGATATTTCTAATTTTATAGACATTAAACAAAAAGCAGTAGATGCATACCAAACTCAATTTTTTAATAAAGAGAGTAATGAGCCAGAAACACCAATAACAAGTAAAACCTTTTTAGAGAGTATTAGCTACAGAGCCAGAGATTTAGGTCGTTTAGTTGGTGTAGATTACGCAGAAGGTTTTACAGTAGAGCGCTATATTACTGTAGATAGCTTATTTGATTTAAAATAAAATTTAGCTAAATTTTATTCAAAATTTTAATAAAAGACTTTGTAGTAAAACCAAATTAATATACATTTGCATTCGCGTTGTTAAAACGTGTTAAATGGTGATTGTAGCTCAGTTGGTTAGAGCATCGGTTTGTGGTACCGAGGGTCGCGGGTTCGAATCCCGTCTTTCACCCAAAAGCAAAAAGCTTCTTAGAAATAAGAAGCTTTTTTTGTGGCTTATAATTAGGTATCTAGATTAGAGAACCAATAAAATATTATATTTTATTTTTTAATGCATTTCGTCGATTTCTATTTGTTATATAATCATGGTGGCAGTAGTTTTTTATATACGTTGTTGCTATTAGTACTTATCCGCAATATCTGTTTTAACTCCGATATTTTGTAAGCTGGTCTTTTCCTATGTAGCATAGAATGACAATTCGGACAAACAGGAATTAGGTCAGTTTTTGGATTGATAATATATTCTTTTCTTAAAGTACTAATTTCTCTTAAATGATGAACGTGAATAAATCCACGACCTATTTCTCCAAAATTTTTCTCAAAATCAAATTCGCAAACTTGACAACTCAAACCAAAATGATCAATACATTCCGCTCGTGCTTTTGGATTTCGTTCATAAATATTGACTTGGACAGTTTTAGAATTCCCTTCTGTTAATTCGTTAGTCAATTAAGTTGGATAAAAATCCGTTTCTAAATTTGGACTATTCTTTCCGATGAGCAATTTCTTTATTTCGGTTGCTCTTTTTTTAATGTCAATTCAGTTTGGGATATTCCCAGTTTTCTTTACTTCTAAAATGTGGTTAATTGCCTCTAATTCTCTATTTAAAGCAAAGATTTTAAGTCCTGCGTTAATTTAGTAGTTATTGAACCGTCACTCCAATTTTCAGGATTTTCGCCGAACAATTCACTCAATTTAGTTTTTGTCAAACGTTCTTTATTCAATTCCGAAAATTCTTTGAAGTAATCAATAAATGTGGCAACTCCAACACTATTTATTAATCTATCAATCGGTTTTTCCATTCAGTTCGGTTTTTTTTGTATTAATGGTAACGTTTTGCAACTATCCGAAGGTGGGGTATTCGAAGCACCTCACTTTCAAGTTACCACTCAAGGTTATTAGAAGCTCAAAATTTAAATAACCCACAACCGCCCCACTTGCGGTTAGGTGCGGTTATGGGCTTGTTTTTATTTACATTTCTGCTGCAGCATTTGCAATCTTCATTTGAATTGCACTCAACTTTGCTGCAAATTTTGCATCAGCAGCACAATCAGCAGTTTTATCTGCCCACTCGGTTGCTTCTGTCATCATAGAAGTATAATTCGACAGAACAGACATATCACTTGGGTTGTTTTTCATCTTTTTTAGGATAGCGATGTACTTATCCATAAACTTCTCATAATCTTTTAAAAAATCTTCACACTCATTAGAGGATGAGGATGATTGTGTGTCTTCAATATCGTCATCAGAAACATCCGAAAATTCTGACGAGACATCTTCATTTGACTCATTTTCATCATTAGAATATGAGGTGTCTTCAATATATTCTGATGATTCGTCTCCATCTGACTCATAATCATTATTTTTTTTGTCGTTTCCACCACAACTTGTTAGTATTAAAGAAGCTATCATTATTGCTCCAAAAATCGTCATTACTTTTTTCATTATTTTAAATTTACTTACTCATAAGGCTTTTCAGAGAACGCCCCGTTTTTTAAGTGGGTTCTGGTCTACACTTTTTTTTGTATTTATGTTTTAATTTAAAAATTTCGTTTTTTCAATGGTAGCTGGTCTCCATTTTACTATTTTTTATTTTACTGGAGGTCTATTTCAAGGACCATTGATATTAATATCTATTCGTCTCATATTGCTGTGTCGTTTTTTAAACTTGTCCATATCGTTGATGTATAAGCTTTGTTGCGATTTTTAAGCAATGAAGTCACTAAATAAAGCACGAACGGCAAAATTCCGTTAGCGATAGAGCGGTTTGTTTAAGCTCCTCGCAGAGAGCGAGTAGTGATAGCGGGACCTTTATGGTAACGCCCAAAAACTACTCTGTAGCTTTGTCTACTGTAATTCTAGCATCTCTATTAGCTAATTCCCAAGCGGTATAAAATACTAAGCGTGTACGGTTTTCTAATAAATCGTATTCAATTTTATCTGGTGTATCTCCTGGTTGGTGATAATCGTCGTGCGTTCCATTAAAATAGAAAATTACAGGTACATTGTTTTTTGCAAAGTTGTAATGGTCACTTCTATAATAATAACGGTTAGGATCGTTTTCGTCGTTAAATGTGTAATCTAAGTCAATATTCATGTACTTAGTGTTTACCATTTCTGAAATATTATGTAATTCTGTACTTAATTTATCGCTTCCTATTAGGTAAAGATAATTTCTGTTTTTCTTTTCGCGTTTTGGATCTAAACGCCCTATCATGTCTATGTTTAAGTTTGCTACTGTGTTTGCTAATGGAAAAATAGGATCGTTATCTGTATAATGTCTAGAGCCTAAAAGCCCTTTTTCTTCTCCTGTTACGTTTAAAAATACTATTGAACGTTTTGGACCATGACCATCTTTTTTTGCTTTTGCAAACGCTTCTGCAATTTCTAATACAGCAACGGTTCCAGAGCCATCATCGTCTGCACCATTATAAACTTCACCATCTTTTATACCTTCGTGGTCTAAGTGCGCAGAAAGTACAATGTATTCGTTAGGCTTTTCGCTACCTCTAATAATTGCTGCTACGTTTTCTGAATTTATTTTTTCAGAGTTATTTTTGTAATTAATAGCAACCTCTGTATTTATAGTCATTGCTTTTTCGTTAGTTTCAATATCGCTAACTAGTGCTTTTGCTAAATCTGTATTAATAATCATGTACATCATGTCTTCGCCACCACCAGCTAAATCCATACGACCGCTAGATGTACCAAATCGATTTGCTACCATTGTGTAAACTTCTGGATAGTAAAATAATACTGCTTTTGCACCTTTCTCTTTTGCTATTTCCTGCTTAGATGAAAATTGCTGACGCATGTTAGACCACTTAGAGCCTTCTTCTGTTCCTGAAACTACATACGTGCCATCTGCTTTTTTAGGTTCTCCAGAACGAAAAAGAACAATTTTCCCTTTTACATTTAGACCTTCGTAATTTGAAAAGTTTTCGTCTTCAATACCATGTCCAACATAAACAATATCTTTTGTGTTTATTGAGCCATCTTTTGCAGAGCCTACAGATACAAAATCGTCAATGTTTGCAAAAGATTTACCGTTAACAGATAATTCTACATCTGGAACTGCCATAATTTGTAATGGTACATCTTGAAAATAGTTTCCATCGCTTTTTGCTGCAGGAACGCCATCTTCTATGTAATGGTTTTTAATAAATTCTACTGCCATTTTTTGGCCTTCTTTACCAGTCTCACGACCTTCGAATGCGTCTCCAGCATATACGTAAAGTGCAGTTTTTAAATCTTCGGTAGTAATGGTTTCTGCGTATTTAGTTGGGT
>NZ_JASJHV010000016.1:0-3638 GCF_037625555.1 Lacinutrix sp. | reverse complement strand
AGCATCAAGCACCTCAACAATATCGCCCGCTTCACAGGCAGCTTTATACTCTTCAAGTTCTTCGAGAATGAAGTCGTAAACAAACATCCATTCCTTAGTGTTTTCAGGTATTGTAGGTTCATAATTGTTTGGTTTTCCCATTGTTGCATTAAACTCTTCTACTTCGCTTACAAAGGGAACATACTCACCCTTAAACTTATCAACAATGCGTTGTGATATTATATTAGCCCATTCAATTTCAGGGACCATACTTAATTGATCTCTATCACGTAGTGAATTTAATAAGCCTAAACTATTACGTAGTTCTAATTCAATTAATTCTTTAAAATTACTCATTATACTAATATTTTAATAATACGAGACTTATTTACCCCCATAATTTCAAATTCACCATTCCAACCTTCATATTCCTTATAGATTTTGACTTCAGCTTCAGTAGCTGACTCAGCATCAATTAGAAATTGTTCTGTTGTTTTTTTTACTTTACCTCGTTCATCTTCTGTTTTGATAACGACTTTTCCTGTCCAATAACTCATAACTTTATTTATTTTAATTTTTATATTTGATGTCCACCATTATTTATTTTCAAGCTATCGAAGAATTCTTTACGAGACAAATTATCATTTTCTCTAAATACTCCTGATGCTTTAGTTGTAACCATTGAGGCACCTTGATGTTTAACGCCTCTACAACTTACACAATTATGCCCTGCTACTATTGTAATAATAACACCTCTATTACCTTCAGTAACTTTATCTACAGCATTGTGAATTGCTGATGTTAGTTGTTCTTGGATAGCACCTCTACGACCAAATAATTCTACAATTCGGTTTAATTTAGATAATCCAATTACTTGGCCTTCATCTCCAGCAATATAACCAACATGAACTACTCCTCCAATTGTTTGATGGTGGTGTGAGCACATACTGGTTAATGGTATGTTTCTCTCGATTATAATTCCATCATAACCATCACTTGGAAATGAAGTAATAGGAGACATTGCTGTGTAACGTCCCGCCCATAAATCATTTACATATGCTTTTGCTACTCGATTAGGTGTTTCCATTGAATTTGGATCATTTCTCCAATCACACTTTAAAGCATCTAGAAATTGACCATAAGCAATAGTTGCTTCATTAATCATTTCTTGTTTTTGATCACTATTAAGTGGGAAACCTTCAGCAACACCATTTGCGAAACCGGTTTGTACCACTTCTAATTCTTCGTGGATTTTTCTACGTTTGTTTTCCATTTATAACTTTTTATTTAATATAATATACGAACCCTATTTACAAAGCCCAAATTGAAGGTAAATTTCTGTTAAATCCTTTACTATCATCCATACCATAACCTATTAACCACTCATCATCTATTGTAAATGCTTTGTGAAGTTTTATTTTTTTAGGTTTTGGTGATGTTTTTCTTGTAACTAAAGCTACTATTGAGATTGAAGCTGGGTGTTTTACTTCTAAATATTCTATAACAGCTGCCATAGTATTTCCAGTATCATAGATATCATCTACAATATAAACATGCTTACCTTTTACAGGTGTTTCTAGGTCTTTAGTGATTTGTATATCGCCTTGTTTGCGTTTTGTATACGATTTAACGCGCATAAAATCACATTCCACCGCAATCGGCATAGCTCGAACTAAATCGCTGTAAAACGCAAAACAACCATTAAGTAAACCCACCATTATAACTGGTGTTTTATCCCCTCTATGGTTATCCGCAATTTGTTTACCTATAATTTTAGTTTGAATTTCAATATCTTTAGCTGTAATTAATTCCCTCATATATTTTTACTTTCTAATATTTCTCTTAATTCGTCTATTAGAGCCAGAACTTCTTCCGGCTCCATAGTAATAGCACAACACACTGAAACATTTTCCTCAATTTGGGTTAGTAGTTCTAGTGCTTTATTCATTATACTTGTCGCTTAGTATCATAAGCAATAATATGATCTCTTCCAGTCATATTATAACCATGCTCAGCACACATTTCAAATACTAAAGGATACATTTCAATTAATGTTTCTCTAGTATCACCAGCAGGCATAACAAATGTTTTGTCTTTTGGAATATTTAGTTTTTGCCTATAATCCTCTATTTCAGCAAGACCTTCATCTGTACCATCCCATACTGGTTTGTAATGATAATCAGTATGATAAGCCATAGTAGCTAATATAGCCTCTGTATTGAGGCGAAGACGATTATGGGTTTGAACCATTTTTTCATCTGTAATTGAACCATTTGGAGTCATAGCTCCTACAACTGGAACACTATTACTAAATTTAGGGGATAGTGAAATAAGACCAATTGGGTAATCCGTTTCTAAGTAATGAGAACCTTCAGTTTCAATAGTAATTAAAATATCTCTCTCATTTGCAAAGTGGGTTAATTCATTTACTAATGCCGGATGCATAGTTGGGCTACCACCTGTTAACATCATTTCTTTTACATGAGGGTTCTCATCGTAAATTTTAACAATGTCATTAAAGGTAAATCCTCCTTTTTCAGGATGTATTGAAGTATACCAACTATCACACCAACCTCCTTCACCAAAGAAACATCTATGTGTACATCCTGTAGTTCTAACAGCAATTGTAGGTCTACCAAAACGAGATCCTTCACTTTGAATACAACGATATACTTCAAGTACAGGAAGTACTTTATTATAATCTTCGATACGACCTAAAGGGGCCGTTTTATTCCATAATTTTGGGTTCATATTTACTCTACGTAATAAGCAGCATTTTTACCATGCTCCATAAATTTAACTTTTGTTACTCTAACTCTATTTTCAGTTTCAGTTTTCACAAATTCATTTAATTTATTAAATATATATTCAGAAAACTTCTCGGCACCTGTAGCAGGAATTACTCTAATTTGAGCTACTCCTGATTCTTCCATATCCTTAAAAGCGTCTAGGAAGGGATCATCTTCAGCAATGATTGTAGTATGATCAAACATATAATCCATCCAGGCTTTAGGTTGCATACCATCAATTAATGTTTTAGCACGCTTCATACCGCCAAAATCCCAAACCCAATTACGATCATCTAATTCACCTTCAAAATATACCTTAAAAGATATACCATAACCATGGATAAACTGACAGTGAGTAGTATTTGCTTTCCATTGACGGAATACAGTTGAAAATCCATCAAATACTTTACTTGATTGAAATTTACCCATTAAAAAACTCCATTACTTGTTGTTCTGTTTTAGCACCTACAAAACGTTTTACTTCTTGTTCATTTTCTACTAGGATTACAGTTGGAACACTTTTAATACCAAATCTAGTTAATGCATGGGCATCATGATCGATGTTAATTCTATTAATTTTACCTACATTTCCACTAGCTTCTAAACGATCCATAGTAGGACCAAATGTTTTACAAGGTCCACACCAATCTGCTGAGAAATACCATAATTGCTTGTTCATAATTTATTTATTTTAATTTAATTTTTATACTAATTCTTCTACTATTCCTATTATTTCACTTAATATAAGTAAAATGGTTGCGGTAACCAAACTAAAGGGGATAAAGCAATAACCCAATATTCTAACTCCTGATTTTATAAATGAAATAATTTTATGCCATTTTTGGTTAGGCATATGTTTAATATCACCGG
>NZ_JASJHV010000015.1:0-5945 GCF_037625555.1 Lacinutrix sp. | reverse complement strand
TAATATAATAGAGTATGATAAATGCCTTTATTCAAAATGGTTATATTATTTTATATTTAAGGGACTAAAAAGTATTTTTCTATACTTCCAGATGGTTTTTTAAGCCATAACATTGGTGAGTAACCTTCTGATTTATAAACTTCTAATTCTGGCAAAATTTTATCATAGGAAATCCAATTCACTTTTATAGACACATCAAGCAACCAATCGGTTTTTTTAGGCTTATAGAATTTGTAATCTTTAAATTCATGCAGTTCAGAATACTTAAAATAGGTACCATAAATACAATCTGGATTGAGTGTTTTTAATGTTATATGTTTACCATGAGGCACAAAAATTTGTGCTTTGAAGTAAATTTTCTGTATAAAATCTTCAGCTTTATAATTTAAGCGCTCTAAAAGTGGTTTAGTTTCCTCGGCATAGAGTAGTGGTAACTGTTTTTGTTCTAACTTATTTAGTTTTTGGTTTAATGTATCGCGACGCATTGGGCCAATACAATGGTCTATTTCTGTTGTGCCAAGTGTTTCATCAAAAAGGTAAAATTTAAATTGTATTTCTAAATGTATTGGTTGTTTATCATCTAAATACAAGCAATCTAATTCTCCAATAGTTAAATTATTTTCGGTTTGTATTTGAGGGTTTTCGGCTAAAATCCTAATACTTCTATTTAAAAGCAACTCCGTTGTAACAAAGCGTTCTACACGTTGCCCTAATCTTATTTTTTCAAGATTACTTCCACTAAAAACAGGTATGCTTTGTTTAATTGGTAAAACAGGAACTAAATTACGAACACTATTTTTAAACAAATGTGGTGTATTGTAGAAACCGCTAAACTGGGCCTGCAAATTGTTAGAAAAGTCTTTCATATTAAGATGCTAAAATAAACATTTAAAATTTTTTCCATATTAATCTTGTAAAGCCTTTATTTCGTTGTATTTTTGCACATCGCAAATTTGAAAATATCCAATGATGAAAGTTACGGCTTTAGAATTAGAAGAAAGACAGGAAGGTAAGAGTTTATATAGCTACCAAAAAGGCGCAATAGATAAGATTTTCAAGTGTTTTGAAGATGCTCCAGAAGATTATCACCTATTATACCAATTGCCAACAGGTGGTGGTAAAACGGTTATTTTCTCTGAAATAGTGCGTCAGTATTTAAAGCATCACAAGAAACAAGTGTTAGTAATGACACATAGAATTGAGCTTTGTAAGCAAACGTCTAATATGTTATCTGAATTTGGTGTAACTAATAAAATTGTAGATTCAAAAGCAGATTTAAGCGATCAAGACGATTATAATTGTTTTGTTGCCATGGTTGAAACGCTTAATAACCGTTTAAATGATGATAAATTAGACATTAGTGATATTGGTTTAGTTATTATTGATGAAGCACATTACAACTCTTTTACAAAACTGTTTAAATTTTTCGAAAAATCTTTCATATTAGGTGTTACTGCAACTCCTTTAAGTAGCAATATTAATTTGCCAATGAAGGATAATTATAATGAACTTATTGTTGGTGAAACAATACATTCTTTAATTGAAAATGAATTTTTAGCACGTGCCGAAATATTTTCTTACAATGTTGGTTTAACCTCTTTAATTGTTGGAGCTAATGGTGATTATACCGTAAAATCTTCTGAAGATTTGTACACCAATTCAGACATGCTTACCAAGTTAATTCAATCTTACGAAGAGCGTTGTAAAGGTAAAAAAACACTAATATTTAATAACGGTATTAACACCTCTTTGCATGTTTATGATACCTTTAAACGTGCAGGATATCTTGTTGCACATTTAGACAATAACAATACTAAGAAAGAGCGTAAAGCCATTTTAAAATGGTTTAAAGAAACGCCAGATGCTATATTAACCTCTGTAAGTATTCTTACAACTGGTTTCGATGAACCTACTGTAGATTGTATTATTTTAAACAGAGCTACAAAATCGCTAACCTTATACTACCAAATGATTGGTCGTGGATCGCGTATTTTAAAAAGTAAGAATAAATTTACTGTTATAGATCTAGGTAACAACCTTCACCGTTTTGGACCTTGGGGAAGTGACTTAGATTGGCATAAAATATTTAGATCACCTAACTTTTATCTTGATGGTATTTTAAGTGATGAAAATTTAGAGGAAAACTTTAGATATGAAATGCCAGATGAGCTTCGTGCTGAATTTGCTAAGTCTAAAGACGTGTATTTTGATATTAAAGCAATGTACATACAGTCTGTAAGAGAAGGAGATTCTTCTAAAGTAATCTTAGAGCGCTCAATTAAGCATCATGCTAAAATTTGTATAGAAAATAGTGAAGATTTATGGGATGCTTTAGCACTTGCAAAACTACTTAAAGACGATATAGACTATAGAATCCAGCGTTATACAAAATGCATAAGCAAAAGTACTTTTAACTTTGTAGAATGGTTAAAAGACGATTATAAAAAGAAATTAAACGTTTATTTACGTTCTGATTTTGATGCAGATTTTGAAGAAATTCATGGGTTTCCGCCAGAAGATTAATTTTAAATAGGTAGGTAGTGTCCATTAAATAGTAGCTTAAACAAGCGCATAATAAACTATAGACTAATATGACTTTTAAAGATTTAGGTTTACATGGTAATTACGTAAAATCTCTTAAAGAATTAGGGATTAAAACACCTACAGAAATTCAAGAACAAGCTATTCCTATACTTATAAAAGCCAAAACAGATTTTGTAGGTTTAGCCCAAACTGGTACAGGAAAAACGGCAGCCTATGGTTTACCTGTTTTACACAAAGTGGATGCAAATAAAAATGCAGTACAAGGCTTAATAATTGCGCCAACTAGAGAATTGGTTCAACAAATAAAAAAGCAACTCTTTAAATTTACTAAATACAATACTCAAAAAATATTTGTAGAAGGTGTTTATGGAGGTGAAAAAATAGACATACAAATAAGTAATTTAAAACGACCAACACATATTATAGTTGCTACTCCAGGACGTTTAGTAGATTTATTAGAAAGAAATATAATAGATTTAAAACATATAAATACTTTAGTATTAGACGAAGCAGACGAAATGTTAAGTATGGGTTTTAAAAAGGACTTAAATACAATATTAGACGCAACAACTAAAAGCGCTCGTTATACTTGGTTATTTTCTGCAACAATGCCTTCAGAATTAAAAAATATTGTGGAACGTTACATATCAAAGTCTGCTGCACGTGTAGAGATTGATCGCAATAGTATTGTGAATGCTAATATTTCGCATCATTTTGTAAAAACAGCAATTGTAGACAAATCGCATACTGTAATGCGTTTGTTAGAAGATAGAGAAGAGGAACGTGGTATTATTTTTTGCAGGACCAAAGCAGGAACACAGGCTCTAAAGCAACAATTACAAAAAGAAGGTTTTAATGTCGATGCGCTTGAAGGTGATATGACACAGAAAGAACGCGATAAAGTTATGCGAGCTTTTAAGAATACCAACTTACAAATTTTAATTTCTACAGATGTTTCTGCACGCGGAATTGATGTTAATAATTTAGCATTTATTGTACATCACCAATTACCAGAACATATAGAATATTACACACATAGAAGTGGAAGAACTGCAAGAGCAGGAAAAAAAGGCCAATCTATTGCTTTGATACTACCAAACGAGTTGCAAAAAGTAGCAGATATAGAAAAAACTTTAGGTATTAAAATTAAAGAATTGACGCTTTAATAATATGAGTGAGTATTCATCAAGTATTACTTCAAAATACAAACCTAAACGATTAGCAATCAAGCTAAATGCTAAAGGTGAGCAGTTTGTAAATCAAGGACATCCTTGGGTGTTTAGTGATAATATTACTAAAATTAATGATGCTGCTAAAAGTGGCGATTTGGCAATTATCTTCGGAAAAAATAAAAACAAAGTCATTGGTCTTGGTTTGTATGATGCTAATTCTCCTATTCGAATTAAAATGTTGCATAACGGAAATACTGCAGCAACTATAAATACTGCTTTTTTTAATTCTAAAATTGAATCTGCTTTTGCTAAACGCGAAAACCTTTTAAAAACTAATACCAATAGTTACAGGCTATTATTTGGAGAAAACGATGGTTTTCCAGGATTAATAGCTGATGTTTATGCAAATGTATTGGTGGTCAAGATATATTCTGAAATTTGGATTCCTTATTTAGATACTATTTTAAAAAGCTTACAAGCGACTTCTAATGCTAAAACTATAGTTATTAGACTTAGCAGAAGCTTAGAGCAATCTAAACTACATAATCTTGAAAATGGAGCAGTGGTTTATGGTGTTTTAGAAGATGAAGTTGTAAACTTTGTAGAACATAACGTACATTTTTCGGCAAATGTTATTAAAGGCCATAAAACTGGTTATTTTCTAGACCATAGAGCCAATAGAAAACAAGTAGGAGAGTGGAGTAAAGGCAAAACCGTTTTAGATGTGTTTAGTTATGCTGGTGGATTTTCGGTTCATGCCTTAGCTAATGGTGCAAAAGAGGTTACAAGTTTAGATATTAGTAAACAAGCGTTAGAAATTGCCCTTTTAAACGGTAAGTTGAATGCGTATTCTGGCACACATAAAACCATTGCAGACGATGCTTTTGTTGCTATGAAAGCAATGATTAAAAACAAACGAACGTTTGATGTTGTGGTAATAGATCCTCCAAGTTTTGCAAAACAACAAAGTGAAATAGAATTAGCAAAGAAAAAATACGCGCAACTAGCACAACTAGGTGCTAAACTTACTGCTAAGAAAGGACTTCTTGTTCTAGCATCATGCTCATCAAGAGTATTATCTGAGACCTTTTTTGATATTAATGCTAAAGTACTAAATGAGGTTAGTAGAGGATTAGATTATATTTTAAAAACACAACATGATAGCGATCATCCTATAGGATTTCCAGAAGGTGCATATTTAAAATGTGGATACTATCGTTTTGAAGATTAAAAAAAGCCACTCGATAGAGCAGCTTTTTTTGTTTTATTTAGTGTTTTTAATGCGTTTGCATGACACTTTTTCGTTTATCTAGTTGTCTTTCTAATGCTGTTACAACTTCTGAAGCACTTTTATGAAAAGAATCTGAGGTAGTTTCTGCAAACAATCTAGGTCCTGGAGCACTTAATCTAATTGATGTTTTCATTTTTGAATTTCTAACTGAAGTGTTTTCTGTTTTAAAAAAAACATCAGCTCGTACTATAAATTCATATTTATTAAATAATTTATCTAATTTTCCTTTTACGTAAGCTTCCAATTCCTGTCTTGCTGTTACGCCATCGTATTCATAGTTCACTGTCATATAATAAAATTTTAATTTATACTTAAAGATACAAAAAACTGATGCAGCTTAATTTTATTTAACAAAAATTTTAATAATTTAATAGTCTTTTAATAAATATTCAAGCTATATAAAAGTTAAAGATTATTATAATTGAAACAATTAATGCATTATATAGAATATGATTATATAGAAATATACAAGATGGAAGATATACTGAAATATTCTATTTTACATAATATTAATTATAGTACAAATGTATTGTTTAGTCAAATAGAAGCTAACCTGTAACGGCTAATTTAAAATCAAGAAACAAATAATTTAAATTTACTACATAAACTTGTATATTATATGCTTGTTAAAGGCTATTAAAAGCCTGTTAAAGTTAATTCAGTGAAAAAAAGTGTGAAAATGCCGTGAAATTAGAAAAAATCAATTGTTACTTTAAATTAAAATTTTCACGAAATTCGAATAGTTCAGTAATAGTAATATCTGATGCTATTGCAATTGCATCTACTGTACTGTCCGATTAACATTTAAAATGTGGATCTATAACATTTAAAAAATGAATAAATATATAAGTATTTTGATAAAAACTTACTGTTTATTGTGGTATCCTAAAATGTTTAGTGAAATATTCCAGGAATAATTTATGAAAAACAGGATTTAT
>NZ_JASJHV010000014.1:0-3398 GCF_037625555.1 Lacinutrix sp. | reverse complement strand
GACCCCTTAGGTATTTATTGTTATGAGTTGACCAATGCAGTATACCCAACTGCAGTATATGAAGCACTCATGGGAATTATTTTATTTACGGTAATTTGGAAACTTAGAAATGCATTTAAAATGCCAGGAATGCTCTTTGGTGTGTATCTAGTTTTTAACGGTATAGAACGGTTTTCTATTGAAAAAATAAGAATAAATAATGAATTATACAATGGACTTACGCAAGCTGAAATGATTTCCACCGGCTTAATTGTTCTAGGTATAGCTCTCTTTTTTGGGCTTAAATACAAGAAATAAACACCTCATACATAACCTTTCATTTTTTACAAAAAAGTAGCGTATTACTTTAGTAACACTTAGTAATTCAATAATTATTTAGATGCTAAAACTAATTATTAACTGCTAAATAGTGTGTTTTAAACAGTAATTATTATATCAAAACACTAAACCTTACACTATATTAAATATTTATTTATATATTTGAATTAATGTTTTAATAAAACAGCTAATTAAAATAAAATCAATTGGTTTTATGGTAAAAAGCATCTATTCATATAAACATTTGTTCCAACCCCCATTAACAATGATACTATTGTTTAAAAATGGAATGAAATCAATAAAAAACAATAACTAAATTATTAATTAAATTAATTTTAAAATGAAATGGTTCATAAAATCAATCTATAAGTATGCAAAATTTAGTGGCAGAGCGCAAAGAAAGGAATTCTGGATGTATACACTGTTTTATATCATTTTTGGAACAATACTATGGCATATCGATACGACACATAGCGTAAATATTGGAGACTATAAATACGGTATACTATTCCTCTTTTACAATATAGTACTTTTACTTCCAACACTAGCGGTATCGGTAAGAAGACTTCACGATGTAGATGAAAGTGGATGGATGTTATTATTGTTCGTAATACCATTAATAGGGTTTCTATGGCTACTTGTATTATTTTTAACAACAAGTAGTAAAAAAGACAACAAACACGGAAAGAGCCCATTATTAATAAGCTCTTAAGATTAAACAACAACAAGTAATCTTACTTTATAGAATATAATTAAATTTGTTTTTAGAACTCAAATTAGAACTAAAAACATAAAATTGAATCAACTAAAACAAAGAATCGCGCAAGTTACCATCGTGGTTAAATGCTATGATGAAGCTATAGAATTTTACACAAAAAAATTAAATTTTACCCTACTTGAAGATACCCAACTAAACGAAAATAAAAGATGGGTAACTGTAGCACCTCCAGGAGCAAAAGAGTGTTGCTTGTTACTTGCAAAAGCGTCTAATGATAAACAAAGTAAAAGTATTGGAAACCAAACAGGTGGAAGAGTTGGCTTTTTTTTATTTACAGATGACTTTTGGAGAGACTACAACCAAATGATTGAGCGAAACGTGAAGTTTAGAGCAGAACCCTCTGTTACTAATTACGGCACGGTAGTGGTTTTTGAAGATTTATACGGAAACTTATGGGACTTTATTGAGCCTAGTAAAACAACAAGCTAATTACTGCAAAAAATAGCATTTTAAATTAAACGCCACGAATTTCAAAACGATTCTTTTCCTCGTTCCAATAGCCAAAAGGAGTGTTTAACATGTTATTAAGTACATTACTATTTTTAAGCTCTTTTGTTTCAAAAACATGAAACTGAGCAGCTCCATCTATCCAAAATATCCGATCGGCGATATCAAGAGCAGTACTCCAATCGTGCGTACTCATGAGTATAGACTTCCCCTCATCTCTAGTTAATTTTTTAAGTAAAACTGACAGTTCCATTGAGTGAGCTAGATCTAGATACGCTGAAGGTTCGTCTAATAAAATAACATCGGTTTGCTGAGCTAGAGCTCTGGCTATTACAATTCGCTGACGTTCTCCATCGCTTAAATTATGCATCCATTTATCAGCATATTTCCCTGCACCAAATTTAAATAAACTCTCCTTTACTATGCTGTGATCTTGAGCACTTAATTTCGAATTCCAAGAAAGGTATGGGTAACGTCCTGTGGCTACAACATCTATAGCTTTCATATTTACATCTCGCAAAGAATCTGTTAAGACAACAGCCAAGCGTTTGGCTCTATCTTCCTCAGCGATCGATTCAGAAGGAATCCCATTTAAAAAAACAGAACCAGCTATACTTGGAAGTATTCCCATTATAGTTTTTAGCAACGTCGATTTACCTTTGCCGTTAGCACCTAATAAACAGATCAGTTCACCAGCAAACAAATCAAAGCTAATCTCTTTTAGAACAGGCTTGTTATTGAAGCCAACCGAAAGGCCTTTTACTTTTATGTTTGGTAATTTATCCAATCCGATTCTTTTTTAATAAATAGAAAATGACAAAAGGAGCTCCAAAAAGACACGTTATACTGTTTATAGGTAGAACAAAATCGAAACCTGGTACTTGTGCAATCATATCGCAAAATAAAGCGACACAAGCTCCGGTAAGAGCCACAAGAGGTATGGTAATTCTATGATCGGATTCTTCTACAACGATGCGAACTAAATGTGGCACAGCCATCCCTATAAAAGCAATAGGGCCACAATAGGCCGTAACCCATGCAACCAAAACGCCTAGTAAGCATAAGATTTCAAAACGAATTTTTTTTAGTGAAACACCTAAACTTTGCGCATAGGACTCGCCAAGTAAAAGACTGTTAAGAGTTTTTGAGCGTGAATAAGCAAAGAGAATCCCAATGCTTAAAACAGGCAGCATAAATACTAAGTCAGCCCATTGAGTTTTAGCAAAGGAACCCATACCCCAAAGCACAAAACTTTGGATTTCTTCGGAAGTCGCAAAATATTGTAAGATGCCTACCAAAGCACTGGTGAGGTAAGAAATCATTAAGCCCAAAATTAGAAGACCCACAGAAGACTTAAACCTTTTAGCTGCCCAAATAATAAGGAGTAAAATAAAAAATGAACCGAAACTTGCTGCCAAGGGTACGGAAAATAAAAAAGTACCCGAAAAAAATAAAAGCAATAATGCAACACCTAAACTGGCTCCAGAACTAATTCCTAAAACATAGGGACCCGCCAATGGATTTCTAAAAAAACTCTGCATCAAAAGACCTGAAACAGCTAAAGCTGACCCTGCAATACATGCAGTTAATGCTTTTGGTATTCTGTACTCTAAAAGAATGGTTTTGTAGGAAGGATGTGAGAAAGGATGACCCGTTAAGTAGGCAAAAAACTCGCTAATAGAAATCTTTACACTACCCAATAAAATGTCGCTCACAAACAAAACGAATAAGAGTATACCTAAAAAAACAATTCGAAAGAGGGCACTATTCATTTA
This sequence comes from Lacinutrix sp., assembly GCF_037625555.1. Classification (GTDB taxonomy): domain Bacteria; phylum Bacteroidota; class Bacteroidia; order Flavobacteriales; family Flavobacteriaceae; genus Lacinutrix. The sequence goes on along the minus strand of NZ_JASJHV010000014.1, from coordinate 80 downwards.
CCAAAGGTTTGTAATATTTTAGGGTATGATTGGGCAACAAATCTGGATGAAAAATAGAGATTAAATCGGCCAATACTTCA
>NZ_JASJHV010000013.1:0-43494 GCF_037625555.1 Lacinutrix sp. | reverse complement strand
AATATGATTTATACAATCTTATTTTAGGTAATCCAGCATATTCAAGTGTAGAAGTTATTAATAACAACCTCCCAAACGCTCTTGAAAAAACAGCAGCATTTACTAAAGTGTATTTTAAAGATCAAAGCATTACAATAACTAATAATCTATTTGACAAATACACCTATTTTTTTAAAATTGACTTAAGTAAAAATACAGTAGATTTGAGATTAAAAAAGGAGAACAAATTGCTTTTAAAAACACTCCAATAATTCAAGAAGGAGGAGAGTTTGATAGTTATAGAGAATTAGAAAAAACTTCAAAATTTTTAAGAAAAATAACAAATTCTAAAATAGGTATTTGTGCTTACAAAAAAGATAATTTGCTTATTATTACATTAGTTGCTAGCGAAGAAATTCAAACCACTCCAATGGTTGGATTTGGTGTTGTAACTGGATTAGGCGGATTAATATCTGGAATTATTTATGCTTCATTCAACTCCTATACGCATACTAAATCTACTCGAATAGAATGTTTATTTAATATGGATTTCAAGCATATAATGGGTGAGATTCCAAAAAACGATTTTAATAAAATCGATGACTTTAAGATTACTAATGTTTTTGAGAATTCAAAATTACAAACTGTTTTTAAGTATGATGATAATTTTATTTTTGGCGCTTTAGATAAAGATACAAGTGTTTACAAACTCTATAAGTTAGACTAGTATTATCTGGCTACTCTTGTAGAATGCATCATCTCTAATTTCCATACAGAATCATTCTTAACAGCCACAATACTCTCTAGCCATTAGTAATTAACAATTATGGTGTCTTTCTTAAAAGTTGCATAATTATGGTAAGCCATCCAAACACGATTGCCTTCTTTTTTAGCCTTAAAAAAATCGAAGTTGTTTATTCGCTTAGTACTATCATCTCTTAATTTGGCATTTTTACACCAATTTACAATAGTGTCGTTAGACCAAACCTCTCCATGTTCTAGCAAAACAAAATCTTTAGTTTGATATTTTAAAATGGATTCTTCTTTTTTAGCAGCCCAAACATCGTCAAAAACACCTTGTACAACTTTCTCTACAGCCTTAAAAACTTCCGCGTCTGTATTGTTTCTCTTTATTGCAACTAGTTAAAGCAAAACTTAAAATAATAAGGTATTTAAATAAATGTTTCATTGTGTTCAATTTTTAAATGGTTGGTAAATCTTATTTTAGCAGTATAATTAAAAGAGATGTTAACACAACTAAAATACATAATTTCTAGAACCAATTTACTTGAATCTTCAGTAAAAAACACAATAAAATTACTTAACGAAGATTGTACTGTTCCTTTTATTTCACGATACAGAAAAGAAGCAACAGGTAATTTAGACGAAGTTCAAATTGGTGACATTGTAAAATATAAAGAAATATTTGAAACTTTAGAAAAACGTAAAATTTCAATTAAAAAGGCTATACAAGAACAAGATGTTTTAACTGAAGAATTAAAACAAAAAATTAAAGCTTGCCAAGACCTAATAACACTGGAAGACCTTTACTTGCCATTTAAGAAAAAAAGTAAAAAAAAGGCAGAAACTGCACGTAAAAACGGACTAGAGTCATTGGCAAAAATAATAATGAGTCAAAACTCTAACAACATAGAGTCTACTGCCTTTAAGTATGTAAAAGGCGAAATAACAACTATAGAAGAGGCTTTAGAAGGTGCTAGACATATTATTGCAGAATGGATTAACGAGCGTTTAGACATTAGAAATAATCTTAGAAATCAACTTGAAAGACATGCCCAAATAACTACTAAAGTTGTTAAGGCTAAAATAAACGAAGAGAAAGCTCAAAAATATAGAGATTATTTTGATTGGTCTGAATCTTTACAACGCATTCCATCGCATAGACTTTTGGCTATTTTAAGAGCAGAAAATGAAGGTTTTATACGTGTTAAAATTGAAATTAATTCTATTAAAGCTCTAGAAAACATTGATAGAAAAATTATTAAATCTAATAATGCATGCGCAGACCAAATTGAGTTAGCAATTAGTGACGCTTATAAGCGTTTATTGTTTCCATCTTTAAGTAAGGAAGCCTTAAGTAATGCTAAAGAAAAAGCAGACGAAGCTGCTATTACTGTTTTTGCAAAAAACTTAAAACAATTATTACTTGGTTCTCCATTAGGAGAAAAGCGTGTTTTAGCAATAGATCCAGGTTTTAGAACAGGTTGTAAAATAGTTTGTTTAGATGCACAAGGTGCTTTATTACATAATGAAACTATTTATCCGCATCCACCAAAAAGTGATAGTATTGGAGCTATTAAAAAGTTATCCTCATTAACCGAAGCCTATAAAATTAATGCCATTGCCATAGGTAATGGAACAGCCTCTAGAGAAACAGAAGCTATAGTTAAAAAAGTACATTTTAAAAACGACGTTCAAGTATTTGTAGTTAGCGAAGCAGGAGCAAGTATTTACTCTGCATCAAAAATTGCAAGAGACGAATTTCCTAATTATGATGTTACAGTAAAAGGCTCTGTTTCTATTGGTAGACGTTTACAAGATCCATTAGCAGAATTGGTTAAAATAGATGCTAAATCTATTGGTGTTGGGCAATACCAACATGATGTAGACCAAAATAAATTACAAAAACAATTAGATGTTGTTGTAGAGAATTGTGTAAATAGTGTTGGTGTAAATATTAATACTGCAAGTATTCCATTATTAAGTTCGGTTTCAGGAATTGGACCAAAATTAGCTGAAAACATCTTTGATTACAGAAATGAAAATGGTGTTTTTGAATCGCGAAGTGACATTAAAAAAGTACCACGTTTAGGCGGAAAATCTTTTGAGCAAGGTGCCGCTTTCCTTAGAATTAAAAAGTCTGAAAATCCGCTAGATGATTCTGCTGTGCATCCTGAAAGTTATAAAATAGTGGAGAAAATGGCTAAAGACGAAGGTGTTACAATTCAAGAATTAATTGGTAACGAATCCATACTTCAAAAAATAAATTTAAAAGTATACTGTACAGAAACCATTGGCCTTTTAACACTTCAAGATATTATTAAAGAGTTAAAAAAACCAGGACTGGATATTAGAGAAGCTGCTAAAGTGTTTAGTTTTAATGAGAATATAAAATCTATAACCGATTTGCATTCTGGACAATTATTACCTGGTATAGTAAATAACATAACAGCATTTGGTTGTTTTGTAGATATTGGTATAAAGGAAAGTGGCTTAATACATGTGTCTAATTTAAGTGATAGTTTTGTAAAAGATGTAAACGAACATGTACATTTACACCAACAAATTATTGTTAAGGTTTTAGAGGTTGATGTTACTAGAAAAAGAATTCAATTAAAATTGCACAAATAAGGTGTTAAAAATAGCTTATCATCCTATTTATTGCCATCCTTTGCCAGAAGGACATAGGTTTCCTATGTTAAAATACGAGCTGCTTCCTCAGCAATTAATCCATGAAGGAACTTGTACAGAAGATAATTTTTTTGAGCCTATAAAAATGATTAATGAAGCACCAATTCTAGCTGTTCATAATGCAGAATATTTTTACGATTTACTTAATATTACTTTAAACCAACGTGCTGCAAGAAAAATTGGTTTTCCTTTAAGCGAAGTTTTAATAGAACGCGAAATTACAATTGCTGATGGTACCATAAAAGCAAGTGAATATGCTTTAAAATATGGTATTGCTATGAATATTGCAGGTGGTACACATCATGCTTACACTAATCGTGGAGAAGCTTTTTGTATGTTAAATGATCAAGCTATAGGAGCTAGATATTTACAAAATAAAGGTTTAGCTAAACAAATTCTAATTGTAGATTTAGATGTGCATCAAGGGAATGGTACTGCTGAGATTTTTAAAAACGATGTTTCGGTATTTACTTTTTCTATGCATGGAAAACACAATTATCCGTTTAAAAAAGAACAAAGTAATTTAGATATTGAACTAGAAAATAACGTTGGTGATGCTGAATACCTTTCAATTTTAAAAGGAATTCTTCCTAAGTTAATAAAAGAACAACAACCTGATTTTATTTACTATTTATGTGGTGTAGATGTTATTGCTACAGATAAATTAGGAAAATTAGGTTTAAGTGTAGATGGTTGTAAAGCACGCGACCAATTTATTCTACAAACTTGTAAAAACAATAATATTCCAGTAATGTGTAGTATGGGAGGAGGTTATAGTCCAGACATAAAAACTATTGTAGAAGCTCATGCCAATACCTTTAGACTAGCTCAAGATATTTATTTTTAATTTTTAAGCTTGAAGTAATAATACACCCATTGCTATACAAATAATAGGTAAAGCTAAAAGCAATGCGAAATTATATTTTGGAGCTTTCTTTTTATTAAACTTAGCATTCATTACTTTCCTAGTCTTTCCATTATACTGAATCCAATTTTTAAAATGAATAAATAAGGAAACCATAATAATAAAAAACCAAGCTTTATCTTTAGACATTGCATCTACATGCAACTGACTAAAAAAAGCTGCAAAAAAACAACCTAAAAGGAACGCTAAAGCAATTTGTAATGCAGATGTATAAGACAGAGCTATAATGTTCGCTTTTTGCTTATAGCGTGTTTTAAAACGTAAGAACATGTAATAAAAAAGTTGATCGAAAACTGTCATAACTTAAAATTATAAAACCTGATAGTTAACACTATCAGGTTTTATATAATATTTTATTTTCTGAAAAATTATTCAGCTGAAATTTTAACATTATCTACTTCCCATGTAGCTGCTGAAGCACTAGTTGAGGTATATTTAAATGCAATAAATAAATCACCTCCTGCTGCTGCAGAAACATCTAATAGTCCTGAATCTGTCCATGAAGACCAGCTTCCTGTATTTGTATCTAATGTTGGTGATAAAGCTGCCCAAGTTCCATCTGTTGTTGGATCTCCACCAGCATAATCTGTTGCATATAATACTTCAATATCATTACCATCGTAACGTTTAACTGTTTGGAATGTTAAGAAAGCTGAAGGCACAGAAGACAAATCTATTGGTAAAGAAATTAACCAATCTTCATTTTCTTGTGCTCCACCAGCAAACCCTGACATAGTTGCACTATCTGCTGGATTTCCAAAAGTATTATAATACCATTCTTGAGTTCCTGTTACACTAAATGGTGTCCATTTACTTAAATTTCCTGCAGAGAAATCATCTTCGAATAAAGGATCACAACGTAATGCATCATCAAAATTTAAACCTTCTGGAGAGTTAATATAAATTGTGTAAAAATCATCAAAGTAATCTCTTGTTAAGATACCTTCTATAGAACCTCTATTTGCTGGTAAATTTAATCCTTTAAAATCTGAGAATGTACTAGTACTTAAAATTACAGATCCTCCAGTCTCACAACTTTCTAATGTACGTTCTCCATCAAAACTATCGTTAGGCTCTGATGCAAATGTAGTTTGGTTTCCAACTACTAAGTTGCTATTAAACTGCATGTTATCTAGTTTAATATACTGACTCTCTAAAGAATCGTTAAAATCTGAAATAGAAACTTCTTTAGCAACAATTGTTGCAACTTCGTCTGCTCTTAGTATGTGCTGAACTACTAGAGTGCTTGGTATTCTTTCTAACTCATCGCTTTCTAAACGTCCTAGTTGAATAACACCATTACCTTCGCCTACACTTAATCCATTAAGTTTTATATAAACTTTACGACCAAACTCATATTGAGTAAACATAGGATTTTTATCTACTTGAACAACAATTGCAGCAGTTGGGTTTTCTGGAGCATTTTGTATTACTAGTTGCTTGTAAAAGTTACCACCTTCATCACTAGAGACTACATAACCTTCTGTATATTTCTCTGTTACAGTTTGGCTAGCCTCATCATAAGTTACAGGATCTCCGTTTCCTGTTCCAAAGTTTCCTAATACTGCACTTAAAGAGTTGAATTGTGCATTTGCATTTGGATATTCTGTAATTCCTGAAATTCCAGTTGGGAGATCGAAATTATCGTCTTCAACACAGCCAGTAAGTAAAACTAAGCTCACTAAAAATAATGCGATTTGGTTTAAATTAAATTTTTTCATTTTTTCTTGAATTTATTTTTTCTATAAATATAATTAAAATCTTAGGTAAACATTCATATAATAGGTAGTTCCATTACCTAAAAAATAACGATTACCAAATATTGGTCCATTTCCATTGGTTTGCTCATCTAGTTGACTTCTATAATCTACACGTCTAGATTGCTCAAAACCACCAGTTCTATAGTCTTTATTTAATACGTTATTAATAGTTGCAAAGAATCCTACAAAATAGTCACCTATTTTCCATGATTTACCACCAACAACATTAAGTAACATATATTCATTAAATTGTTCTTGCTGTAATAATTTTCTAGCGATTGCTGGATCTACATCATTAATCTCTCCTCCACTTACAACATAAACGTTTCCTCCTGCTGTACCATCTTGAAACTGAGTATCAGAGTATAATTCTGGATCTGTAACAAAAGCAGCACTTCTTTTTAAAGCACTTGGGTTTACATAAGCGTTAGAAAAGAAATTAGAAGTTATACCAATATTCCAATAATCAGGATCACGATATTCGAACCCAAGCTGCATAGCGCGTTCTGGTCCACTAGCAACGTGTAAGTCTTTTAGGTTCGTTGTACCATCTCCAAAAATAGCACGACCTGTTCCAAACTCCTGACTGTAATATGTGAGATTTGGATTATTAGTGTATGTAAATTGTCCTATTGATGCTACGGCTTTTAATTTAATTGTTGGTGTAACTTGTGCTTCTATACCTAATTCTCCACCTATTCGTTGTGTTTCTATACCAGTAACAGCTTCTTGTACTAAATTACTTCCAGCACCTTCACTAAAGAAAAATCCTGTTTGTGTTCCGTTTTCAAAATTTGAGTAATAACCTGTTAATCTTGCTTGTACTATTGGAGAACGGAAAATATAACTTGCGTCTACACTTGTTATAGTTTCACTATCTACATCATCTAAAAGCATATTAGACTGTCTCGCATTAGCAAATACATTTCTGGTAATTGGTGCTTTTGTCATATATGATCCATTAAAATCTAATAAATGCTTTCCAGAAATTTTATAAGTTGCTCCTGCTTTAACTCCAAAATTACTAAACTCAGCCTTTTCTCCTTTTCCAAAAGAGTTTCCAGCAAAATAACCGCTTTCAAACAAACCATTACGTTGGTAGTCTGTTTTAGAAATATTTCCTGCTAAATAAAAGTCTACTTTATTATATTTAAAAACACCTTGAGCAAATGCACTAACTACATTAACATCAACTTCGTAATTATATTTATAACGATCTCCTTCAGCTACAAGTCTGTTAGGGTTTCTAAGGTCTGATTGTGCAGTAGTTAAAACACCGTCAACAATTTGTCCTTCGTCTGAAAAGAAATCGACATCTAAATAAGTTTCAGCTCCTAATAAATCTGAAACTAAAGCGTAGTTCTCACTTTTTAAGTTTCTGTAGTTAACTGCCGCATTTAAACGAATATTATCGGTTAATTCAGTATCAAAAATAATGTTAGCCATTAATTGTTTATCATCTATTCTATCTTCTTGAATTGCATATATTGCATTGTTTCCAGCATTATTAGAATTAACATTTGCTGTATATAAAGCGTTCCAATCAAACTGTCCATCGTCTAAAAACGCTTGCTGAGCTTGATAAGCTAATTCATAATTATATGCGGTTGGTCCTCCATCTACATTTAAATGATAACTAGGTAGATTTTGGTAATAGGTAGGATCTGTATTACGCGCTCCACCAATATAACTGTCTTGACCTTGGAAGGATACTAAACGTGTTCCTCCATTATCAACTCTTGTGTTTCCAGACGTACCAAATTGGTAACCTATATTTGTATTTATAGATGTTTTATCTGAAAGCGTCCAAAGGTGATTTAACATTAAAATTGGTTCTTCTATTTTTCTAATTCTAGAGTTTCTTACTTCTCCATTTAATTCACCCCAAAAAGGATTATACTGTCTTCCTTTTAAGTCTGTAACTTCTTGAGTTAAAGCTGCTCCTCTACCTCTTCTGTTTTGAGCATAGATTGATGTAAAGTTAATACTATGCTTATCGTTGATTTGCTTCTCTACAGCAACAACAAATGAATTAGCATCGTATAATGTACCTTCAAAATAACCTCCATTTCCATATCTTCTAGAAGCTAATAAACTGTATGCCCATCCATCTTTCATTAAACCAGAATTGTAACTTGCCATTACACGTCCTTCATAACTTCTGTTAGCTGATGCAAAAGATAAACGTCCACCTTCACGATATTTAGAGGCTCTCATTACTATATTATTAGTACCTGCGATATCTCCAAAGTTATTATCGTTAGGAGCCATTCCCATTGAAAATTCTTGGTTACGTTGTAAATCGTTAATACCTCCCCAGTTTCCCCATTGCGGTCTCCCGGTAGCTTGCTTATTCATTTCAAGCCCATTAATTAGAACTTTACCGCTTGAATTATCTAAACCTCTTGGCCTAAAAAATGTCGCACTAAAATCGAAAGCTGCAGCTCTTAAAAACACATCTCTAGAAGCTTGTAATAATCCAGAAATATTACTTGTTAATCCATCTTCATCACTATTCAGCTGATCGTCTGAAAGAGAAATAATAAATAAATCTTTTTTATCACTAGCATTGTATGCTAAAGTCATATCCTGTATGTCTACAGTTTGTCCTTCACTAACAATAATAGGATAACGCCTAGTGGTATAATCTGTTAGTTCGATTTTTAGGAATTGTTCTCCTAATGGAATGCCTTTTTTAAAGATAAATTGTCCAAAAGCATCAGTTTTAGTTGTTAAAATTGACTCTTCAATGATTACTGTTACATTAGGAAGAGGCTCATCTGTAGCAGCGTCCTTAACGCTACCTTTAACAATCGTTTCTTGAGCGAAGACTGTGCAGACAGAAAAAATTCCTAAAAAAAAAATTAAAAAACTTTTTTTCATACTATAAATAATAGTTAATAAATTGTTGATGCATTAAATAATCGTTATTTAAGGCTTACAAAGTTACATTTTTTATTAGAAATATTTAACTTTGGAAAACATATTTGTATAAATATATAATATAATCATAACAATACTATTAATGAAGAACTTTAAAACATGGTTTTCAGTTGTACTAATTACTGCTGTTTTAACCGTTAATGCTCAAGAAGAAAAGAAATATAAAATCCATACTGTGGCTTTTTATAATTTAGAAAACTTATTTGACACAGAAAACGATGTAGAAAAAAATGACGAAGCTAGCCCAATGATGGAAATAAAGGCGGATCGTGAAGAAATCTACAAAAAGAAAGTACACAATATGGCGCGTGTAATTTCAGATATAGGCAATAGTATTACAGGAAATTCTCCTGCTCTGTTAGGTGTCTGTGAAGTTGAAAACGTTAAAGTAATGGAAGATGTAGCTAATGATCCTTTACTTTTAGCAAAGGATTATGGGATTGTTCACTTCGATTCTCCAGATAGACGTGGTATTGATGTAGGTTTAATGTACCAAAAAGGTTTATTTCAGCCAATCTCTAAAAGCACTCATACTCTAAAGATATTTGATGATAATACAAGAAAACGAATTTATACTAGAGACCAATTATTGGTTTCTGGAAATTTAGAAGGCGAACTTGTACACATTATAGTAAACCATTGGCCATCAAGACGTGGTGGAGAGGCTAGAAGTCGTGCTAAACGTGTTGCTGCTGCTAAACTCAATAAACACGTGATGGATTCTTTACAAGCTATAAATCCTTACGCAAAGATTATTACGATGGGAGATTTAAACGATAACCCAACAAATGCAAGTGTTAAAGATGTTTTAAAAGCAAAACGCAAGCAAAAAGACGTGAAAATTAGAGGCATATATAACCCTTTTATTAATATGTTTAAAAAACAAGGTTTAGGAACTGGTGCTTACAGAGATTCTTGGAGTTTATTCGATCAAATTATGGTAACTAAACCTTTTCTTGAAAAAGATTACACCCATTGGTCTTACTATAAAGCTGGGATTTTTAATGAAAATTATTTAGTGAACAAAAAAGGACGTTACAAAGGTTATCCTTTAAGAAGTTTTGCAGATGGTGGTTTTACTAATGGTTTTAGTGATCACTTTCCTGTTTATATTTATTTAATTAAAAAAACAGAATAAAACTTTTTTTAAAGTTAAAACGCCAACTAATCTAGTTGGCGTTTTTTATTACATTATTTTTATGAATAATTTCTTTTTTGCTTTACTAACAATTACGAGTTTACTGGCTTATGGCCAAAAGACTGAAAAAAAAATTATAAATAATAATGCCATAAAATGTATTATTATTGAAGGTGATGACATTTTTAAAATTGATACTAAAACCGCTAAAACAAATCTTATAACTTTAACTACCAAAATTGAAGGAGAGGGAGCGCAAAACACAACAATAATAACAGAAGTTAAAAGTGACTCCTTATTAATTTCAAGTATTTATAAAGGATACTTAAAAAAGAATAACGATAAATTAAGTGCTCATAAACAACTCTCCATAGACGTTTCTATTATAATTCAAGAATATAATTCTAAATTTTAAAAGTAAAATTGCTTCTGCAAAAATTACTGGAAAACATAAACAGCTCATACTCGAATTAAATCAAGGAAATGCTAACATAAGTGGTTTTAATTGAGATGCAATAATTAACACCATTAATGGAAATATTAACCTAGAAACTAACTATGCAAATATTTCTGCATCAACTAAAACTGGAAAAATAAATACCGAAAAAATAATAAAGGCAAATAATGAAATAATAATACATTCCATTAATGGCAATATTAACATCTTTAAAACTAAAAAATAGTATTATTTTAGCTTAAAACATTGAAATGTCTATAAAGAAGACAACTATTTTAATTCTTATTATTCTACTTATCGACCAGGTGAGTAAATTATATATAAAAACACATTTTCAAATACACGAATCACTAGAGGTTTTTAGTTGGTTTAAAATTTACTTTGTTGAAAACGATGGTATGGCTTGGGGAACCACATTAAGTGATATTATTCCTTTTGTTAGTGATAGAACAGGAAAATTATGTCTTACATCATTTAGAATTCTAGCAATTTTTGGTATTGGGTTTTGGCTAATAAACTCCATAAAAAAACAGATTTCTAATACTCTTGTTTTAGCATTAGTGTTTATTTTTTCTGGTGCTTTAGGAAATATAATAGATTCCGTTTTTTATGGTGTATTTTTTAACGACAGTTTTAGCCAAGTCGCCACTTTTATGCCAAAAGATGGTGGTTATGACAAATTACTTTTTGGAAACGTTGTAGACATGCTTTATTTTCCATTATGGCAAGATAATTTACCAGAATGGGTACCATTAATTGGTGGTCGGAATTTTATATTCTTTGAACCAGTATTTAATATAGCTGATGTTGCTATAGCTTTAGGATTTGGTATTTTATTATTCTTCAATAATAAAGCATTTCCTAGATAATGGAAGATATTTTTTAAACTAAATCTGCTTTTTAAAAGAATATATTTTTTGAGGAGTAACACAAAAGTCTAAAGCAATATCGCTACTAAAAATATCAAGAATTTGTTTTTCGGTTTCAAAAAAAGAAAGACCAATTTTTATAGTCTCTGGTTTACAGTTTGCTAAAAAATTATCGTAAAAGCCTTTCCCGTAACCTACTCTATTTCCATATTCGTCGAAAGCTAAAAGAGGTATAAAAACAACTTCAATTTTATTATTTGTAATTTCTATACCATCAACGGGTTCTGGAATATTATATTTATTTAGTTTAATTGTAGTGGCATCTGTAAGTAGAAAATTGTGCAGTATTCTAGTTTTAAAATCACTCTTAGAAATTACTATGTTTTTATCTTTTCCAGATAATATACTAAGTATATAGTCTGTATTAATTTCACTTAAGCTTTCAATCGATAAAAAAATATGATAAAATTCATATTCCCAAATATCTAAAGTTAACAATCTATTTGCAATTTCTAAACTTAAGGCATCGATAGTATCTTTGGTTAATTCCTTTCGAAGGTTTTTATACTTATTTCTTAGTTCTAATTTACTTGTCATAGCTAATCGTCTACCAAAACAGTAGAAATATGAAAAAGAGCATCTCCTTGATACACAATAGGCGATTCATTTACATTAATAATGTAACCAGAATTAGATGCTTTTACAAAATGATTAAATTTACCATAAGGATCTGTAATATTGCCAATAAAATCACCTTTATCAACTTTAGAATTTATCTCAATTGAAGCCTTAAACATACCTGAATAATTAGCACGTATCCATCTGCTTTTAGCAATAAAAACAGGTTTCACTTTAGCTTTAGGAACTTCAAAATTACTTCTTAGCATTCCATAATGGTCTAAAACACGTATAGCACCATTAACGCCTGTTTCTGTAATAATACTATCTATATGAACAGATTTCCCACCCTCAAACAACAAAATAGGTTTACCCATTTTATTACAAGTATTTCTAAAAGATTTACCAATATTATCTGAATAAATAACAAATGGAGCTCCAAAAACTTTGGCATCAGTATCAAACGCAGTATTACCTTTGGTTATTCTTACTTGTGGAGCATTGTAGCGCATTGCTCCACCTGTATGAAAATCTAAAACATAGTCAATATGTGGTAAAATCTCAGTAGTAATAGTATATGCAACTCTGCTTGCTAAAGAACCCGATTTACTTCCAGGAAATACACGGTTTAAATCGCGACCATCTGGAAAAGCACGTGCCATATTTAAAAACCCAAAAATATTGACTACTGGAATACAAATAATTGTACCAATTTTTGCTTTATTAATACCACTAGATATAATTTGCCTTAAAATTTCAACTCCATTAATTTCATCTCCATGAATTCCAGAAGTTAACAAAAAAGTAGGCCCAGGTTTTTTAGAACGTTCTATAATTACAGGAACATCAATTGGTGTTCTTGTGTGCAGTTTAGCAATATTAAAACTAATTTCTTTACTTTCACCTAGCTTAATTACTTCTCCTAAAATAGTTAAGTCTTCTGTGTTTTTAATTGACATCATTTACAAACAATTATACATTACGTTCAATATAACGAATAATATTTGCTGCAATATCTTTTTTAGTAGCCGTTTCAATACCTTCTAAACCTGGAGAAGAATTAACTTCTAAAACTAAAGGTCCACGAGCAGATTGTAATAAATCTACTCCACATATACCCAAACCAAGAGATTTAGCGGCTTTTAAAGCTGCATTTTCTTCTTCATCTGAAAGCTCTATTATGTTGGCACTTCCTCCTCTGTGTAAATTAGATCTAAATTCGCCTTCTTTTCCTTGACGTTTCATTGCACCAACAACAACACCATCCACAATAAAAACACGAAGATCTGCACCTTTAGATTCTTTAATAAATTCTTGAACAATAACACGTGCTTGTAATCCATTAAAAGCTTCAATTACAGATTCTGCTGCGTTATTAGTCTCTGCTAATACAACACCTAATCCTTGAGTCCCTTCTAATAATTTAATTACTAATGGTGCACCACCTACATATTCTATCATGCTTTGAACATCTTTAGCATAGTTAGAAAAAACCGTTTTTGGCATACCTAAACCTGCACGAGATAATACTTGAAGACTACGCAGTTTATCTCTAGATCTTACTAAGGCTTGAGATTCTACAGCGGAAAATACTTTCATCATTTCAAACTGTCTTACCACAGCAGTTCCGTAAAAAGTTACAGAAGCGCCTATTCTAGGTATAATTGCATCACATTCTAGCGTACGTCCTTTAAAAATAACTTTGGGATTTTTTTTCTCAATAATAATATCACACATCAAAGGATCGATAACTTCAACCTCATGCTTACGTTTTTTGGCAGCTTCTACTATACGTTTTGTGGAGTATAAGTGATAATTTCTAGATAAAATTATTATTTTCATGACTTTAAATTGGTTGTTATTATTAATTAGATGTGGTATTTTTAATATATTGAAAGTATTATAATTTTGAAAGCATCTTTCTTTCAAAAGATAAGTTTTTTAAATTAATGTCGACAAGAAATTTTTTAGATAGGAATTTTCTACCAATTAAAATGGGATATTTCATCTCATGTCGCGTACTTAGCGTAAGGTGAATTTTATATTTCTTTTCAAAAAGAATAACTGATGTTTTAACAATGTGTCTGTTTTCAACCATTCCATTACTACTTTTTACTTTAGTTGTAGAATAGTTTTTGAAAACAATAATTTTTTTATTATAATTTGGGTGTTCTCTACCAAAAAACAAGCATTTTAAAGAGTTATCTTCTTCAATGACTTTGTGGCAATGCATAGATGAAGTAAAAGCTCCTGTATCAATCTTAATATCTATGTCGAATAAATCAAGTGTAGGAAAATCTACTTTATCTACTCTACCTATAATTTTCTTTGGCATTATTAGCGCTTAATTTAGGCTACAATGTAACAAAAAACTTGTATTAACTAATCTTGTAATCATAATTACTATTGAAAATATTTTTTAAGTATTACCTTTGATTTATGAGTAAGCCTGCTTTAGACATTCAACTTAAAACCATACCAGAATCTCCTGGTGTTTATCAGTATTTTGACGCAGAAGGAACTATTATATATGTTGGTAAAGCAAAAAACTTAAAAAAAAGAGTATCTTCTTATTTCACAAAAACTCATGAAAATGGTAAAACTAGGGTTTTAGTAAAAAAAATTAAAAATGTAAAGCATATTGTTGTCGAGACTGAAAATGATGCACTTTTATTAGAAAATAATCTAATAAAAAAGCACAAACCAAGATATAATGTTTTATTAAAAGACGATAAAACTTATCCGTGGATTTGCATAAAAAAAGAACGCTTTCCAAGGGTATTCCCAACAAGACGCGTTATAAAGGACGGAAGTGAGTATTTTGGACCTTATACAAGCATGAAAACGGTAAAAACTTTATTAGGTTTAATTAAAGGATTATATCAATTAAGAACATGTAATTATAATTTATCTCAAGAAAAAATTCAAGAAGACAAATACAAGGTTTGTTTAGAATACCACTTAGGAAACTGCAAAGGTGCTTGCGAAGGTAAAGAGACAGAAAGAAGCTACTATGAAAACATTATTGTAATTAAAGACATTTTAAAAGGAAATTTTAAAGAATCTTTAAGTCAATTTAAAATACAAATGCAATCTCTAGCTCAAGACATGCACTTTGAAGAAGCACAAAAAATTAAAGAAAAAATTGAAGTTCTTGAAAACTATCAAGCAAAATCTACTATAATAAATCCTAAAATTAGTAATGTAGATGTTTTTTCTATAGTTAGTGATGAGAGTTACGGTTACATTAATTTTCTTCAAATATCTTTTGGTTCTATAATACGATCGCATACTTTAGAAATCAAGAAAAAATTAGATGAAACAGACAGAGAACTCTTAGAACTCTCAATTGTAGAACTTAGAGCACGTTTTAACTCTAATTCTAAAGAAATATATGTGCCTTTTAAAGTTAGTGTAGGTGAATCTATTAAAGTATCGCTTCCACAACTTGGCGACAAACGAAAAATACTTGACCTATCTATTCGTAATGCAAAATATTACAGAATGGAACGTTTTAAACAAGTTAAAATTACAGATCCAGATCGCCATGTTAATAGAATTATGTCTCAAATGCAAAAAGATCTTCGTTTAAGTGAAGAACCAAGACACATAGAATGTTTTGATAATTCTAATATACAAGGTACAAATCCAGTTGCAGCATGCGTTGTGTTTAAAAATGGTAAACCTAGTAAAAAGGAATACCGGAATTTTAATATAAAAACGGTTGTTGGTCCAGATGATTTTGCATCTATGGAAGAGGTTGTCTATAGACGTTATAAGCGTTTACTAGAGGAAGAGCAACCACTACCGCAGTTGATCATTATAGATGGTGGTAAAGGGCAATTGTCATCGGCCTTGAAAAGTTTAAACGCTTTAGATTTACGCGGTAAAATTGCAATTATTGGCATTGCTAAACGTTTAGAGGAATTATTTTATCCAAACGATCCAATTCCTTTATATTTACACAAAAAAAGTGAAACTCTAAAAATTATACAGCAGTTAAGAAACGAAGCACATCGCTTTGGGATAGAACATCATAGAAATAAAAGAAGCAAACAAGCGTTAAGTACAGAAATGGAAACCATCCCTGGTATTGGCGAAAAAACCATAATAGATTTACTTAAAGAGTTTAAATCTGCAAAACGAATAGCTAATGCAAAATTAGATGAACTTGAACATGTTGTAGGCGTTTCAAGAGCAGAAAAAATTTATAACTATTACCATAAACAAGAAAACGAATAAACGAAACGAGCATGCTAAAATTTTATCGCAAAAGCAGGGATTAATATCGTACAGCTTGTGACCATTAAAAGACAATAAAATAAACACATGAAATCATTTTTCATTGTAATATTACTATTATTAATAACAAACACTAGTGTGTTTTCTCAAGACAACTTGAAAAAAGAACCAAAAGTGGGTCTAGTTTTAAGTGGTGGAGGCGCAAAAGGCTTAGCACATATTGGTGCATTAAAGGTTATAGATAGTCTAGGCATTCGTGTAGACTATATTGCTGGCACAAGTATGGGAGCAATAATTGGGTCTTTATACGCTTCTGGTTACTCAGGCAAGCAATTAGATTCTATTTTTAGTAATGTTGATTTCGATAAAATATTAAAAGACGAAATTCCAAGAGCAGCTAAAACATTTTACGAACGAGAAAACCATGAGAAATATGCTTTAATTTTACCATTTAATAATTTTAAAGTAAAACTACCATCTGCGCTTTCAAGAGGACAAAACATCTTCAATTTATTGTCTCAATTAACATTACACGTTAATGAAATAGAAGATTTTAGTAAGCTACCAATACCTTTTTTTTGCATAGCAACAAACATAGAAAGAGGACAACCAATAATTTTAGAAAAAGGTAATCTGGCTCAATCTGTAAAAGCAAGTGGTGCCTTTCCATCCTTGTTTCAACCTGTAATAATAGACGAACAACTCTTAATAGATGGTGGTGTAACAAACAACTATCCAATAGACGAATTAAGAGATAAAGGAATGGATATTATTATTGGTGTAGATGTTCAAGATGGGTTAGCTAATAGAAGTGATTTGTCTTCTGCTCCTGAGATATTATTTCAAATAAATAATTTTCGAACAATTAACGATATGAAAATTAAGGTGCCAAAAACTGATGTTTATATTAAACCAGACATTACTAAATTTAATGTTATTTCTTTTAATGATGGCTCTAAAATAATAGAAAATGGAGAAATCGCGGCCAAATTAAAAATAGACCAATTAGAACAATTGGCTAAAAAACAAAGAAAAAAAAGAGGTGCTTTTATTACACCAAAAACAGAAGATAGCCTTCAAATAAATCAAATGTTTTTTAAAGGTTTAGATAATTATACAATTTCTTACATATTAGGCAAACTAAAATTAAAACCGTTCGAAAAAGTAAGTTATAAGAGATTTATAAGTGGTGCAAACAACCTTATAGGAACTAATAATTTTGATAGTTTTGCCTATAAATTAGTACCATCTACAATTAATGGTGTTACAGGCTACGATTTACATACAGAAATTAAAGAGACAGATAAAACTGCCTTTTTAAAATTTGGTTTGCATTATGATGGACTATATAAAAGCGCACTTTTAGGAAACATTACTAAAAAACAATTACTATTTAAAAGTGATGCGCTTTCACTAGATTTAATTGCTGGTGATAACGTTAGGTATAATTTTAAATACTATATAGATAAAGGGTTCTACTGGAGTCTTGGTTTAAACTCTAGATATAATGAATTCAACAAAGATGTTTCTGCATCATCCTTCCTATCTCCAGGATTATTTACTTCTTCTGGACTAAATAAATTAGATATTAAAATTACCGATATTACAAATAGAATTTTTGTTCAAACACAGTATAAAAACGATTTAACACTAACACTTGGTGCAGAACAAAAGCATTTAAAAATCTCAACAGAAACTGTATTACCAAGTACAAGCCAAAATGCAACTATATTTGATAATAGCGATTATTTAAGCGCTTTTGGAGATCTGCGTTTCGATTCTTTCGATAATAAATATTACCCAAACGAAGGTTTATATTTTAATACCGATTTTAATTTATACCTATTCTCTTCAGATTATAATACGAATTTTAGTCAATTCTCAATTATCAATGCAAGCTTAGGTTACGCCTATTCTTTTACACCAAAACTTAGTGCTAGTATTATAAAAGAGGTAGGAGCAAAAATTAACGGTAACGGTATCTTGTATTTAGATTTTGCTTTAGGTGGTTTTGCTAACAATTTTATTAATAACTACAAATCTTTTTATGGTTACAATTATCTATCTATTGCAGGAGACAGTTATATAAAAGGCACAATAAATTTAGATTACGAGATAATAAAAAAACACCACATTATACTGGCTGCAAATTATGCAAACGTAGAAGACGATTTGTTTAGCTCAGAAGATGTAGAGTGGTTTTCGCTTCCAGACTATTCTGGTTATGCCTTAGGATATGGAGTAGAAACTTTTCTTGGACCTATTGAAGCCAAATACACTTTTTCACCAGAAACAAAAGAAAGCTATTGGTTTTTTAATTTAGGTTTTTGGTTTTAGAATTTAGAATTTCTTAAACTCCAAAAAAATCACGATATTTGTTAATAATGAATTACTTCTGGCAAGACATGTTAACCTTTTTAAAATTTCTTATTAAAAGAAATCCTGAGTGATTTGTCTTTTCCTTATTTCGCATTTATTATAAGTTGAGATTTCAACTTAAAATTTTTAACTAAAAAACTTAAAAATGCCATTTTATCATAAATTAGGAAACATCCCACCCAAGAGACACACTCAATTTAGAAAAGAAAATGGGTCTCTATATTACGAACAACTTTTTGGAACCATAGGTTTTAATGGTATGAGCACAAACTCTTATCATGAACAACGTCCAACACAAGTAAAAGAAATTAAAAAACAATACAGTGTTGCTCCCAAGATTGCTAAAAAAAACCACATGCAATCCTACAGATTAAAAGGCTTCCAAGTAAAACCAGAAGATGACTATTTAGAAAGTAGAAAAGCTGTTTTAACAAATAGTGATTGTACTATTATTCTAGCAGCACCAAAACAATCTACAACAGATTATTTTTATAAAAATGCAGATGCAGACGAAATGATTTTTGTTCATAAAGGCTCAGGAAAACTAAGAACACACCTTGGTAATCTTGACTTTAAATATGGAGACTATTTAATTATTCCTCGCGGAATAATTTACAAAATAGATTTCGATACCCAAGACAACAGGCTCTTTATTGTAGAATCTCGTAGTCCAATTTACACACCTAAACGCTATAGAAACTGGTTTGGGCAATTATTAGAACATTCACCATATTGCGAACGCGATTTACGTAGACCGTACGAACTAGAAACCAATAACGAATCTGGCGATTTTTTAATGAAAGTTAAGAAACAAGGCGATATTTTCGATATGGTTTATGCCTCACATCCATTCGATGTTATAGGTTACGATGGCTATAATTACCCATATGCGTTTTCAATTCATGATTTCGAACCCATTACTGGTCGTGTACATTTACCACCACCAATACATCAAACCTTCGAAACAAATACCTTTGTAATTTGTAGTTTCGTACCTCGTTTGTACGATTACCACCCAAAAGCTATACCTGCTCCATATAACCATAGTAATATAGATAGTGACGAAGTATTATATTATGTTGATGGTGATTTTATGAGCCGTAACGATATCGAGCAAGGCCACATATCTCTTCATCCAGCAGGAATACCACATGGTCCACATCCAGGAGCTACAGAACGTAGTATTGGCAAAACCGAAACCCAAGAATTAGCAGTTATGGTAGATACATTTAAACCGCTAATGGTAACTGAAGAGGCTATGAAAATTGCCGACGAAGACTATTACAAATCTTGGTTAGAGCATTAAAATAAAATTAAACAATAAGAGAAAGTAGTATTTAAAAGCAAAGCACTCAACAAGTCTTTCCTCTCTACTCTATCTTCTCTATTCTATAAGCATTATGAGTAAAAAAGAAGTAAAATCAGTAAACTACGGTTTAGAAAAAATATTCGAAGGCGCTCAAGATTTCTTACCACTTTTAGGAACAGACTACGTAGAATTCTATGTTGGTAACGCCAAACAAGCAGCGCACTTTTACAAAACAGCATTTGGTTTTCAATCTTATGCCTACAAAGGCTTAGAAACAGGCTCAAGAGATTCTGTAAGTTATGTGTTAAAACAAGACAAAATTCGTTTAGTATTAACAACACCATTAAACAGTAAATCTGAGGTTAATAATCACATTGTAAAACATGGAGATGGTGTAAAGGTTGTAGCACTTTGGGTAGAAGACGCTAGAAAATCTTACGAAGAGACAACAAAACGTGGCGCAAAATCTTACATGGAGCCATTAGTAGAAAAAGACGAATTTGGAGAAGTTGTTAGAGCAGGAATTTATACCTACGGCGAAACCGTGCACATGTTTGTAGAACGTAAAAATTATTCAGGAACATTTATGCCAGGTTTCGAAAAATGGGAAAGCGATTACAATCCAGAACCTGTAGGCTTAAAATATATCGACCACATGGTAGGTAATGTTGGTTGGGGACAAATGAATACATGGGTAAAATGGTACGAAGACGTAATGGGCTTTGTAAACTTTTTATCTTTCGACGACAAGCAAATACACACAGAATACTCTGCTTTAATGAGTAAAGTAATGAGTAATGGAAATGGTCGTATTAAGTTTCCAATAAACGAACCAGCAAAAGCAGCTAAAAAATCTCAAATTGAAGAATATCTAGACTTCTATGAAGATTCTGGTGTACAACACATTGCTGTTGCCACAGACGACATTATTAAAACTGTTGCTCAATTAAAAGCAAGAGGAATAGAGTTTTTACCACCTCCTCCACAAGCGTATTACGACGATATTCCAAATAGATTAGGTGAACATATGGATATGATGGATGAAGACATTAACGAGCTTCAAAAACTATCTATCATGATAGATGCAGACGAAGAAGGGTATTTACTTCAAATTTTCACAAAACCAGTAGAAGATAGACCAACCTTATTTTTCGAAATTATACAACGTATGGGAGCACAAGGTGTTGGAGCAGGAAACTTTAAAGCTTTATTTGAATCTATAGAACGTGAACAAGCAAAACGAGGAACATTATAAATAACAAATTTGTTAAATAAACACTAAAAAATACCATCTAAACATTAGATGGTATTTTTTAGTTTTATATTTTTGGAATAGTAATTGTAATCTAAGTTAATTAAACAACAAAGGCTTAAAATTATAGATTACAAGAACTCGAAAACTATGAAAAAATTACTACTAACAATACTTATAATAGGCTCAATAAACCATGCCACAGCACAAGAAGGCGCTTTTAAAGGTGGAGAGTGGTTTAAATTTGAAATGAGCTATAGCAATTTTCTTAAAGCAGGAAATGCAACATTAAATGTAAAAGAGACAGAATTAAATGGAAAGCCAGTATTCCATGTGGTAGGAAAAGGCTGGACTACTGGAATGATAAAATGGTTTTTTAAAGTAAAAGACCGTTATGAAAGCTATATAGATGTAGATAAAATTATCCCTTATAAATTTATAAGAAATATAGACGAAGGTGGACATAAAAAAGATATAGAAATAGAATTCGATCACGAAAACAAAACAGCTTTAGTCCATAACAAAAAGCATAACACAAAAAAAACAGTAGCCACTAAAGCCAATGTTCAAGACATGGTTTCTATGTACTACTATCTAAGAAATAAGATTAACATTTCGACTCTTAAACCTGGTGATGAAATTAAAACAGATATGTTTTTTGATGAAGAAAATTATGGCTTTAAGTTAAAATACTTAGGCGAAGAAACTATTAAAACAGATTTTGGTAAAATTGAAGCACTAAAGTTTAGACCTTATGTTATGGTTGGACGTGTATTTAAAGAAGAAGAAAGTTTAACGCTTTGGGTTTCAAAAGATAAAAATAAAGTACCTTTACGCATTAAAGCAGATTTAGCTGTTGGCTCCTTAAGAGCAGATTTAGAAGCTTTTAAAGGACTTAAACATCCATTTAAAATTTTTGTAGAGAACTAAATGAGCATAGACAATAAAATAATCGACCAAATACAAGAAAAATACAAAGCAATAGACCAAAATGTAAATTCACATTTAGAAGGTTTGTTACATAGTAAACCAATAGATTATTGGGATTACATCCAAACAGATGCATTGTTAAATTTACAAATACAGCGTACGGTTTTTCCAGACGAAATGGTATTTTTAATGTACCATCAAGTAAATGAATTGTTATTTAAAATGATTCTTTGGGAAATTGATCAAGTTGCTAAAAAAGAAGACATTACTGCTGCTTTTTTTGAAGACAAACTCATGCGTATTAGTCGTTATTTCGATATGCTAACATCCTCTTTTACAGTAATGAAAGATGGAATGGACGTTGCGCAATACAACAAATTTAGACACACATTAACACCAGCAAGTGGTTTTCAAAGCGCTCAATACAGGAAAATTGAATTTTCGTCTACAGAACTTATTAATTTAATAGATAATCGCTTTAGAGAAACTATAGATAGAAACACACCATTTGAACACGCTTTCGAACATTTATATTGGCAAGCTGCTGGAAAAGATTATAAAACTGGTAAAAAAACATATACATTAACAGTTTTCGAAAAGAAATACAAAGACGAATTTATTAGATTTGCAGAATTCTCAAATACTCATAATTTGTGGACAATATTTAAAAAATTGCCTGAAGATGTTAGAGAGAATAAAGATTTAATAAAAGCAATGCGTCATTACGATTACACAGTAAATATTACTTGGGTAATGGCACATTATAACACAGCTAACCACTATCTAAATATTGGTGGCAAAACAGTAGAAGCAACAGGAGGAAGCGAATGGGTAAAATATATGCATCCAAAATATCAAAGACGAATATTTTTTCCAGATTTATGGAGTCAACAAGAACTATACGATTGGGGAAAAAATATTTAATACTCGCGCTTTTTATTATTTCCATTTTTAGCTGTAAAGACGACAATGAAAATAACGAAAACCTAGAACAGGTTATAGAAGAAGGAACCCAAGATGTTTTTGAATTTGGTTTTAATTTAGATGATTATGTTGTTAAAAGAGATACCATTCAAAACGGTGATACTTTTGGAAAAATATTAGAACGTAACAACATTCCTTACCCAAAAATCTTTGAAATAACACAAAAGTCAAAAGATAGTTTTGATGTTAGTAGAAATTTACAACTAGGGAAACCATACACTTTATTATGCTCAAACGATTCTCTTCAACAACCTAAATGTTTTATCTATCAACCAACAAAAGAGCGTTACGTTGTAATAGATTTTCAAGATTCAATAAAAGCATACACTAGTTACAAACCTATCAAATATGTAGAAAAAACGGCTTCTGGAGTAATCACTTCAAACATTTCATTATCTATGGAAGAACTAGGTAAGCCATATATGCTAGCCATAAGGATGAGTGATATTTATGCTTGGACAATAGATTTTTCAAGACTTCAAAAAAATGATAAATTTAAAGTTGTTTATACAGAAAAATATATTGATGACTCTATCTACTCTGGAATCCACGAAATTAAAGCAGCGTATTTCGAGCATAATAAAGAACCTTTTTATGCTTTTGAGTTTGAAACAGATTCCGTTTTAGGAATTCGTGATTATTTTAGTGATGAGGGAAAGAACTTACGTCGTGCATTTTTAAAAGCACCTGTTAGTTTTAGTCGTATTTCATCGAGATATAATCTAAAAAGAAGAATAGCGCATTATGGGTATCGCTTAAAAGCGCATAGAGGAACAGACTTTGCAGCACCTAATGGAACACCTATAATGTCTACAGCAAATGGAACAGTTACAAGATCTGGATATGGCTTAGGTAATGGTAAATTTGTTAAAGTAAAACATAACGCAACTTATAGCACTCAATACCTTCACATGTCTAAAAGAAATGTAAAGGTTGGCGATTTTGTAAAACAAGGAGAAGTTATAGGTTACGTTGGAAACACAGGTAGCTCATCTGGTAATCATGTATGCTATCGTTTCTGGAAAAACGGAAAAGAAGTAGATCCGTTTAAAGAG
Organism: Lacinutrix sp.; assembly: GCF_037625555.1. Taxonomy (GTDB): domain Bacteria; phylum Bacteroidota; class Bacteroidia; order Flavobacteriales; family Flavobacteriaceae; genus Lacinutrix. The sequence continues at coordinate 19,222 of NZ_JASJHV010000013.1, read as the reverse complement.
AAATTACCAGAGGCCAAACCAATGTCTGATAGTTTAAAAGCTAAATTTTTAGAGCATATAAAGCCTTTTAAAAAGCAATTAGAAACTCTTGATTACCCTATAAAAACTGATAGTTTAACTATAGAACTTCAGGACAAAAAACTAACTACTTAGAGCATAAATAATGGGACTCCCTTCAATTAACCCTATAACTACAGCAGCTTGGAAAGCACTTCAAAATCATTTTGAAACGGTTAACCAAGTTAATATTAAAGAGCAATTTATTAAAGATAAAAACAGAGCTAATAATTTTAAAATAAGCTGGGAAGATTTTTATGTAGACTTCTCAAAAAATAGAATAACAGAGGAAACATTTAGTTTGCTTTTAGATCTTGTAGATCAAGTAAAACTTAAAAAGGCTATTAAAGCTTATTATAATGGAGACACTATTAACAAAACAGAAGACAGAGCCGTTTTACACACAGCCTTACGTGGTAAAAAAACAGACACAGTAATTGTTGATGGAAAGAATATAATGCCAGAAATTTTTTCTGTAAAAGAGAAAATGAAAACCTTTACTAGCTCTATATTAGATGGTAAAAGAAAAGGCTATACAAATAAACCATTTACAGATGTTGTAAATATTGGAATTGGTGGAAGTGATTTAGGGCCAGCAATGGTTGTAGAATCTTTACAGTTTTATAAAAACCACTTAACTACTCATTTTGTAAGTAACGTAGATGGTGACCATGTAAATGAAGTTCTAAAAAAATTAAACCCAGAAACTACGCTATTTGTAATTGTTTCAAAAACATTTACAACTCAGGAAACGTTATCTAATGCAAATACCATAAGAGAATGGTTTTTAAAACATGGCAGTGAAAAAGATGTGGCTAAGCATTTTGTAGCTGTTTCAACCAACACAGAAAAAGTTAAAGATTTTGGTATAAATGAAGACAATATTTTTCCAATGTGGAATTGGGTTGGAGGTCGTTTTTCGCTTTGGAGTGCTGTAGGACTAACAATAAGTCTAGCCGTTGGTTTCGATAATTACAATAGGCTTTTAAAAGGGGCAAATACTATGGATGTTCATTTTAAAAATGAAGAATTCCAAAATAATATTCCAGTAGTTTTGGCCTTAATAAGCATATGGTATAATAATTTTTATGGCGCAGAAAGTGAAGCTGTAATTGGCTATTCTCAATACCTAAATCAATTTGCGACCTACTTGCAACAAGGTATAATGGAGAGTAACGGAAAGTCAATAGATAGAAATGGTAACAAAGTAAGTTACGAAACCGGAACATTAATTTGGGGAGAACCAGGTACAAATTCTCAACACGCCTTTTTTCAATTAATACATCAAGGCACAAAATTAATTCCTACAGATTTTATTGGGTTTGCACAAAGTCTTCACGGAAACCAAGATCACCAAGACAAATTAATCTCTAACTATATAGCACAAACCGAAGCTTTATTAAATGGTAAAACGGAATCTGAAGTTTTAGCAGAACTTAAAGCTCAAAACCTATCGCAACAAGAAATAGAAGAGCTGCTTCCTTTTAAAGTTTTTGAAGGTAACAAACCAACAAATTCAATTTTTATAGAAAAACTAACTCCAGAAAGTTTAGGTAAATTAATAGCCATGTACGAACATAAAATATTTGTACAAGGTATTATTTGGAATATTTATAGCTACGATCAATTTGGGGTAGAACTAGGTAAGCAATTAGCGAGTACAATACTAGAAGACATTAAATTTAACACTTTAAAAAATCATGATGCTTCAACTCAAAATCTTTTAGAATTCTTTAAAAAATTTAGATAAATATTGTTAAAAACACTGTTAATAGGTTTATTTTCAATTAAGTAAACACCTTTAAAATTATAACTATCTTCATGTTGTTAAAATATGTTAACAATAAGTTAATATTAAATCATTAATTATTCTCATTTTTGCCAAAAATTAAACAATTTAACTTTAACCAAACCAAATAAAAAACACAATTAAAATTTTGTTTTTTGCAGTCGCTATTTTAAGTTCTGCAATCACTATGGCCCAAAGTACCGTAACAGGTAAAGTATTTGATGCCGAAATGAATGGCCCTTTACCAGGAGCAAATGTTCTAGAAAAAGGTACTTCAAATGGTACTACAACTGATTTTGAGGGAAATTTTTCTTTGAAAACCCTATCAGATTCAGGTGAAATTGTAATAACCTTTGTAGGTTATGATTCTATGACATCGTCATTTAAAGGAAACACTAATTTAGGAACTAAGCAATTAACTTCAGATAGTTCTTTAGAAGAAGTTGTAATTATTGGATCTGGTGTAATTGATCTTGCAGGATCAAGAGCAACTCCAGTAGCAGTTTCTACAATTAGAGGTAAAGATATTCAACTTAAAGCTGCAGGGAATGTAGAATTTGGTGAAGCAATGAAAAACACACCATCTGTTTATGTGTCTAATCAAGCTGGTGGTTTTGGAGATAGCTAAATATTCTTGCGTGGTTTCGATCAAACAAACACGGCATACTTATTAAACGGACAACCAATTAATGGTATGGAAGACGGTAGAATGTACTGGTCTAACTGGTCTGGAATGAGTGATGTTGCAAACACTGTACAAGTACAACGTGGTTTAGGTTCTTCTAAATTAGCTATTTCTTCTGTTGGTGGTACTGTAAACATTGTATCTAAAACTACAGATAAGAAAAAAGGAGGCTTTGTTAGATTATTAGGTGGTAACGATTCTTACGGTAAAGCTACTGCTTCCTACAACTCAGGTTTACAAGAAAGTGGATGGGCTTACTCTATTTTAGTAGACCATTGGCATGCACACCGTAAGTATTCTGAAGGTACAGCTGGTCAAGGGCAAAACTATTTATTCTCAGTTGGTTATAAGCCAAACGAGAAACATTCATTCAACTTCTTATTAACAGGAGCTCCACAATGGCATGATCAAAATTTTTCTGACGATTTAGAAACTTATGAACAGTATGGTGAAAAATACAATGCAAACTCTGGATTTTTAGATGGAGAGCGTTTTACAGAAAGACGTAACTACTACCACAAACCAGTAGCTAACTTAAACTAGGATTTTAAAATTAAAGATGGTTTATATTTATCTACAGTACTTTACGCTTCCTGGGGACGTGGAGGTGGAACAGGTGGTCTTGGAAGAGGTCGTGTAAGAAATGATGGAGCTGGAGAAAATGGTTTAATTAATTTTGATCAAATTACTCAAAACAACATAGATTCTGCAAATAGCGGAATTGGTAACTTTGGTGATTCTTATTTAAGAAGGTCTTCTGTAAACAACCACAATTGGTATGGTTTATTATCTAACTTAAACATTGAAAAAACCGAAAACCTTTCTTTTAATGTTGGTATAGATGCTAGAACTTACAGAGGAGATCACTTCCGTCAAGTAAATAACTTCTTAGGTTTAACTGGATACAATGATAACTTTAGAACAGATCGTCCAAGTGACTATGTAATATCACAAAGTTTCGAAGCAAACCCTTGTTCTGCTCTATTTGATTTCGCAGATGAAGACCAAAGATATGACCGTGATTATTCTGAAAACATAAACTATATTGGTGGTTTTGCTCAAGCAGAATATAAACAAGATTCATTTTCTGCATTCTTTCAAGGTGCTGTTTCTACTCAATCATACCAAAGAGAAGGTAGGTTAACTGGTCGTGGTGATGGATTAGGGAAGTCTGAAAAAATCTCAAAAGCAGGTTATAATCTTAAAGCAGGTGCGGCTTACAAAATAAACGTTCAACACTCTTTCTTTGCTAATGCTGGTGTATATTCTCGTCAGCCCTTTTTAGATAATATTTTTGCTGATATTAGATATTCTAATAGATTAGTTGAACCAGAAGTAGAAAATGAAGAAATTGTTGGTTTTGAAGGAGGATACAGATTTAAAAATGATGTATTCCGTTTGAACATTGATGTTTATAATACAACTTGGGGAAATAGATTTTTAGCAATAAATGGCCCTCAACAAGCAAACGATGAAACTTCTACCTATAGATTAAATGATGTAACACAAGTTCATAATGGTATTGAGTTTGATATGGAGTACAGAGGTTTCGGTCCTAAACTAAATTTAAAGGCTTATGGTTCTATTGGAAACTGGAAGTATGAAGGAGAAACACCTTACAATTTACAAAATGATGAAACAGGTGATTTTATTACTACAGATGGTAAAGTTAATTTAACTAATGTAAAAATTGGTAATGCACCACAAACATCATTTGGTCTTGGATTAAGAACTCAATTATTTAAAGGTTTTTCTGCAGATTTAGATTATAACCTTTACACAGATTTATATGAATTTGTTGATCCTGCAGATGTTGCAGCTGATGCTTTAGCCGGAAGAACTTACAATTCTGTAAGATTACCTGCTTATACTTTAGCTGATGCTGGTGTAACATATAACTTCGATTTAGGAGCTAACAAAATGACTTTTAGAGCAAATGTTTTTAACTTATTTAACAAAGCTTATATTAATCAAAGAGATGCTTTTGGTTACTACTTAGGAATAGGAAGAACATTTAATGCAAGTATGCGTTATAACTTCTAATTTCTATATAAATAGAAAAAATAAACCGCTTCTTAAATGGGAGCGGTTTTTTTATGACTAATAATTACTACATTTGTTTTATAACTAATAAAAACACAGATTATGTTTAAAATATTGCACTCTTACTGGGCTTACCTTGTTTTTTTTATGATGGTAATCGCTACAGCAAATGCACTAATAAAATATTTTGGCAAAAAAGAATACGAAGCTAGAGATTTTAGGTTAGCACTTTTTACACTTATTGTCTCCCATATTCAATTATTAATTGGTATTGCTTTATGGTTTACACAAGATTATTTTGGTGAAAGTTCCATGAAAGAAGTTATGGGAAACTCTGCATTACGATCTAACGCAGTAGAACACCCAATAGCTATGATTTTAGCTGTTGTTTTTATTACTATTGGTTACTCTAAACATAAAAAGAAATTAACCTCAGCAGGAAAATTAAAACCTTTGGCTATCTTTTATACACTAGCACTTGTTTTAGTATTAGCAAAAATTCCTTGGAACACTTGGTTTTAAAACAACATAGTTTAAATAAAAAAACGCCAACTTAAAAAGTTGGCGTTTTTTTATTTAAGAGAATTCTTGCTTATGCAGGAATATTATTTTTGCATATTCTTAGCTTCTATACTTAAAGTAGCATGAGGAACTAGTTCTAATCGCTTTGGGTTTATAAGTTTTCCTGTAACACGACAAACACCATAACTTTTATTCTCTACTCTAATTAATGCGTGTTTAAGATCGCGAATAAATTTTTCTTGTCTAATCGCTAGAGCAGAATTAGATTCTTTACTGTTGACTATACTACCTTCGTCAAAGGCCTTAAATTGAGGAGACGTATCTTCTGTACCATTATTATGGTCATTCATGTATGCGCTTTTAATAAGCTCTAAATCGTGTTGTGCACTTTTTATTTTGTCAAGAATAAGCGTTTTAAATTCTGCTAACTCTTTATCTGAATATCTAACTGTGTGTTCTGTTGCCATACTATTAATTTTTTGTAATAAATAACTTTGTATTTATAGTGTCGAATGCAATATCTATACCATTATTTACTTGTTCTACAATCTCTAGACTATCTGTTAAAGTTTCAGCCTTAATATAATCTAAATTGGTTTTTACTGCTTTAATAATTTCCTCATGCTCTTGTAGTTCTACAGATATACGATCTGTAACTTCAAATCCTGAATCTTTTCGTAAATTTTGTATACGGTTTACTAGCTCTCGAGCAATACCTTCTTCACGTAATTCTTCAGAAATGGTAACATCTAATGCTACTGTAATAGCGCCTTCATTTGCTACAAGCCATCCTTCAATGTCTTGAGATGTAATTTCAACATCACCGAATTCTAAAGTAATAATTTTTCCATTACAATCGACATCTAAACTACCTTTTTGTTCAATACTTTTAATATCTTCTGAAGTCATTTGTTGAATCTGACCTGCAATCAATTTCATATCCTTACCAAAACGAGGCCCTAAAGCTTTAAAATTAGGCTTTATTTGCTTTACTAAAATATCTGAAGCATCTTCTAAAATTTCAACTTCTTTAATGTTTACTTCACTTTTAATTAAATTAGCTACTGCTAGAATTTCTTCCTTTTGTTGAGCGGAATCTACAGGTATCATTATCTTTTGTAGTGGCTGGCGCACTTTAATTTTCTCCTTAGCTCTTAACGACAATACTAAAGACGATATTGTTTGCGCATTTTCCATTTTACGTTCTAATGACTTGTCAATAAAACTAGCATCAGACACTGGGAAATTAGCTAAATGTACACTTTCAAATGTTTCTTTTTTACTAATAGAATTTAAATCTAAATACAGTTTATCCATAAAAAATGGTGCAATTGGAGCGCCAAGTTTTGCTATGGTTACCATACACGTATACAATGTTTGGTATGCTGATATTTTATCTTGTTGGTAATCTCCTTTCCAGAAACGTCTTCTACTTAAACGCACATACCAGTTACTTAAATAATCTTGTGTAAAATTAGAAATAGCACGCGCTGCTTTTGTTGGCTCGTACTCTGCATAATAATCGTCTACTTTTTGAATTAATGTATTTAATTCTGAAAGAATCCATCTATCAATTTCTGGTCTATCTATTAAAGCAATATCTGCTTCAGCATAGGTAAATTTATCAATATTGGTATATAGTTGAAAGAATGAATAGGTATTATAAAGCGTACCAAAAAACTTACGCTTAACCTCTTCTATTCCTTCTAAATCGAATTTTAAATTATCCCATGGATTTGCGTTAGAAATCATATACCATCGCGTCGCATCTGCTCCATAAGTATCTAAAGTCTCGAAAGGATCTGTGGCATTCCCAAGACGTTTAGACATTTTTTGTCCGTTTTTGTCTAAAACTAAACCATTAGAAACTACGTTTTTATAAGCAGCTGAATCAAAAACCATAGTTGCAATAGCATGCAATGTATAAAACCAACCTCGTGTTTGGTCTACACCTTCCGCAATAAAATCTGCTGGAAACGATTTATTATCATCTATTTTATCTTTGTTTTCAAACGGATAATGCCATTGTGCGTAGGGCATAGAACCAGAATCGAACCAGACATCAATTAAATCGCTTTCACGCTTCATTGGTTGTCCGCTTTCTGAAACTAATACAATCTCATCAACGATATTTTTATGTAAATCTATTTTCGCATAATTTTCTTCGGAATTATTTCCAATTTCGAAATCTGCGAAGATATCAGCTTTTAAAACGCCAGCCTCAACAGCACGTTGCATTTCATTTTTAAGCTCTTCAACAGAACCTATACAAATTTCCTCTTTACCATCTTCTGTTCTCCAGATTGGTAATGGAATTCCCCAATAACGAGAACGCGATAAGTTCCAGTCGTTGGCATTGGCTAACCAGTTTCCAAAACGACCTGTTCCAGTAGATTCTGGTTTCCAATTAATACTGGTGTTAAGTTCGTGCATACGTCCTTTAACATCTGTAACTTTTATAAACCAAGAATCTAATGGATAGTATAGAATTGGTTTGTCTGTTCTCCAACAATGTGGATAGTTATGCTTATATTTTTCAACCTTAAAGGCTTTATTTTCTTCTTTTAACTTAATGGCAAGCTCTACGTCTATTGAGCGTTCTGGTGCTTCGCCATCATTATAATATTCGTTCTTAACGTATTTTCCACCAAACTCTTTCATTTCTGGTCTAAAGCGACCTTGTAAGTCTACAAGTGGTACTAAGTTATCGTTCTCATCTTTTACTAAAAGCGGTGGAATTTCTGGTGTTGCTTGTTTTGCTACCAGAGCATCATCTGCTCCAAAAGTTGGTGCAGTATGTACTATTCCTGTTCCATCTTCGGTCGTTACAAAATCTCCAGATATTACTCTAAAAGCATTTTCTAGATTATCGTTTGGCAATGCATATGGTAAAAGTTGTTCGTATTTTATACCAACAAGGTCTTTTCCTTTAAATTCTTTTACTACAAAATATGGGATTTTTTTGTCGCCATCTTTGTAGTTTAAAAGTGCTGATTTTTCTTCAACTTGCACGTTAGCTTTTCCTCCAAATTGTTTTCCTACTAATGGTTTTGCTAAAATGACATTGATAGGTTTAAATGTATATTGATTATACGTTTCTACTAAAACATAATCTATTTTTGGGCCAACTGTTAATGCAGTATTACTTGGCAACGTCCAAGGTGTAGTAGTCCAAGCTATAAAATGAATATCCCCTTCGTTTTGTAAAAAATCTGGCAATGTATTTTGTAAAGCTTTAAATTGAGCTACTACTGTGGTATCTGTTACATCTTGATATGCTCCTGGTTGGTTAACTTCGTGAGAACTTAAACCGGTTCCTGCTTTTGGAGAATAAGGCTGTATGGTATAGCCTTTATACATTAAGTTTTTAGTGTAAATTTCTTTTAATAACCACCATACTGTTTCCATATACTTAGGCTCGTAGGTAATGTATGGATCATCCATATCTACCCAATAACCCATTTTTTGTGTTAGGTTATTCCAAACATCTGTATAACGCATAACAGCTTTTCTACAGGCTGCATTATAATCTTCTACAGAAATAGTTTTACCAATATCTTCTTTAGTAATCCCTAATTCTTTTTCTACACCTAACTCTATTGGTAATCCATGAGTATCCCATCCTGCTTTACGCTTTACTTGGAAACCTTTCATGGTTTTATAACGTGGAAAAATATCTTTTATAGCGCGAGCTAAAACATGGTGTACTCCAGGTAAACCGTTTGCGCTTGGTGGACCTTCAAAAAATACATAAGGTTCTGCAGTTTCACGAGTTGTTACACTCTTTTCGAAGATGTTATTTTCTTGCCAATACTTAAGAATTTCTTCTGCTACGTTTGGTAAGTTAAGTCCTTTATATTCAGGGAATCCTGCACTCATTTTTTCTAATTTCTATATGAAAAGCGAATTTAAGGAATTTTGTGAAAAAAGAGGTTATAATTAGTTAACAGAAATAAACTTGAAAAATTTCATCATCGCACAAATCGTTGTAAAATTGAACTATTTCTATTGCTCTCTTTTTAGAATATTTCTTACTATTTATTTTTTCTACTAAGGTTGGACAATCTTGAAAATACTTAGCTGCTTCTTTATAATAAAACCTATTATTGAGTTTAACAACTAATTTTTGATTTGGCTTTCTTATATAATAATGGTATTTGTTTTTTTTAGACACTTCATTATAATACCCTCCAAATCTATTATCGTTTGGAAACAATCCTCTTCTATTAAAAACATAATAGTCTATAGACTTGTATAAATTTACATTTCCTTTTTCGACAACTTCTAATAATAATGGATGCTGTTTGCCTTTTATAAGATATTGATATTCGTATCTAATATCTGTATCAAACCCATGAAAAGTTATAGCCTTAACCATTATATCTTTCCACTCATCTGGATCATCTTCTAAAGTTAATCTGAATTCAATATTTCTATTGTGAGTTATGCTAGCATATCCTTTTAATGTAGTTCCATCTCTAAAAAATAAAGTCGCTTCTTGATCTTGACTATACAAGTAAAAGGAACAAAATAAAAAAAAGAATATTATAATTTTTCTCATGTAGACTAAACTAAAAAATCTACTAAATCTTCAATCTTAGAAATTAACTGAACTTTTATTTGAGTGTCCTTTAAAGATATCTTATTGTATTTTGATACAAATATTGTTGAAAAACCAAGTTTTTCGGCTTCCAAAATACGCTGTTCAACACGTTGTACTGGTCTTATTTCACCAGACAAACCAACTTCTGCAGCAAAACAATAATTTGCAGGCAAAGCTTCATCCTCATTTGAGGATAAAATGGAAGCAACTACTGCTAAATCTATTGCTGGATCGTCTACAGTTATGCCACCTGTAATATTTAAAAACACATCTTTTGCACCTAAACGGAAACCAGCTCGTTTTTCTAAAACAGCTAAAAGCATGTTTAATCGCTTGGCATTAAAACCGGTTGCACTACGTTGTGGAGTTCCATAAACTGCTGTACTCACTAAGGCTTGCACTTCTATCATTAATGGTCGCATGCCTTCTAAGGTTGCAGCAATAGCGTTTCCAGAAAGTTCTTCGTCTTTTTTAGAAATTAATATTTCACTAGGATTACTCACTTCTCTTAAACCAGAACCTTGCATTTCATATATACCAAGCTCATTTGTAGAACCAAAACGGTTTTTTTGAGCGCGTAAAATTCTAAACACATGGTTTCTATCTCCTTCAAATTGTAACACAGTATCTACCATGTGTTCCAATATTTTGGGTCCTGCTATATTACCATCTTTTGTAATATGACCAATTAAAACTACAGGTGTATTGGTCTCTTTTGCAAATTTTATGAGTTCTGAAGTACATTCTTTTACTTGCGAAATACTTCCGCTTGAAGATTCTATATAATCGCTATGTAATGTTTGTATGGAGTCTATAATAACAATATCTGGCTCTAAAGCTTCTATTTGCTTAAATATATTCTGAGTTTTTGTTTCTGTAAGAATATAGCAACTGTCGTTATCTGGATTTATACGTTCTGCACGCATTTTTATTTGTTTCTGGCTTTCTTCTCCAGAAACATATAAAGTTTTATAGGGCAGTTTTAAAGAAATTTGAAGTAACAATGTGCTTTTTCCTATTCCTGGTTCTCCACCCAAAAGCGTTAATGAACCTGGAACAATACCACCACCAAGAACACGGTTAAACTCCTGATCTAAAGTGTCTAATCTTGCTTCTTTAGACGAATCAATTTGCTTTATTGTAAGCGGTTTTGATGTTCGCTTTTGAGTGTTTGTTGGTGTTTTCCAATCGCTTTTTTCTGGCTTTTGTATTACCTCTTCAACAATTGTATTCCACTCTTTACAAGCTGTACATTGTCCTTGCCATTTAGAATATTGTGTGCCACAACTTTGGCAAAAAAAAGTAGTTTTAACTTTAGCCATATTTATTTTCCCTAGGAATGAGAATGTTAATTATAAAGTTTAATATTATTCTTGTTGTAACCTAAAAAAGTACCGTTTTATTAGTATCCGAAATCTACTTTAATTTGCTCGGCAAGCTCTAAAACATGGTCTTTTGTTATACCAGCCGCTTCTTCTAGTATGTATGCAGATTGGTATGTTTTCATTGCTTTTTTAGTATCTCCTTTCTCTTCGTAATAGCGTCCTAAATAGTAATTCCCAAGTAAAGTGTTTGGATATTCTTTTCTAGCTAATTTACCAAGAGGTTCGTAATATTCAAATTTTTTAGATTTATTTATTGCTGCTGCAACAGCTCTAAAATCGTTTATAAGTATTTGTTTTTTTATTCCAAAAAGATCCTCGATTGTATCATATTTTTCGACTAAATAATCTACTGGAGAAGTCTCTAACTTTGAAAGTGTATCCTTATATTCTTTTTTAGATATTGGCCTAAAGACAAAGAAAATACTCTCTAATGCTTTTGGGATTGCGTGAGCTGGAAGCGAATAATGTGTTGGTCCTTTAAAATTATCGAAAGTGCGTAAAACATTTTTATTTTCTATTCCTTTTATGGCATTATTTAAAGCTAAGGTTTCTATATTTATATTTTTATCATCGTTGTTAGACGTTGCTAAATAATAGAATGTTTTTGTTGTAATATTTGGAAGCCTTTCGGTTAAAAAAGCTTGCATATCTGGAGCTAAATCTGGGCTTAGACTTACATAAGCATTAAATAATGGTATCTCTTTTAGTAAATAATAATTTATAAAATTTGCAGTAATACCATGTCCAACAGCCACTTTAAATTTTTCTGTTCTATATGTTTTTTCAATATATGGAATAAGTTCCATACCTATAAACTCAAAAAAAGCTGCACCTCCTTCTATTGGTAATGAGTTTAATTCTGAATATGTAGTGTCGTCTGTTCTTTTATTAAATTGATTAACACCTACTACTATTGCTTCTGGAATATCTTCCCAATAGGAAGAATATTCTACATTTCCTGCAACAATTTCGAACATATAATCGCCATCTAAAACCACAATTATTGGATAACTTTTATCGCTTGATTGATAACTTCTAGGGAGTTGTATTTTTATTTCTCTAGCCTCAGCTAATCTTTCTGAATTAAAACTTTTATAGGTGACTTGAGCAGAAATTAATTGAACTGAAAAAAGTATAACGAAAAGGAATAAAATACGTTTCATAGTAGATTTATAAAATTAGAAATGCAATGTACAAATTATTTCTTTCTATTGTAAATAGGGAGAAATATGAAAGAAAGTGTGCCAAAAATTATTATCATAACAGTTTGAGATGTCCACATAATCCATCCAAAAGCCAAACTAGGTACTGAGGCAATACCAAAGACCATAAACGCCTTCATTACTGCTACTGGATAAACAAATATTCCACCATTTGTGGCTGCAATTGTAAAACTTGCCGCAATAAAAGCAACAAGTACTGCGCCAATGGTAATGTTATCTAAATCTGGTAAAGCAAGCGTTGTTAAATAAAACATAAGAACATACATAGCCCAAATAAATAATGTATGGAATATAAATGTCCATTTGTTTTTCAGTTTAAAAATACTAAGAACACCTTCTATTAAGCCACTTAAAAAACCCTTAATTTTTAATGCAATTTTAGATTTACTTCTTTTTAGAATAATAAAGATTAGGACAAACGCTACTATTCCTAGTATTGCTATTAAAATAAGTTTTTTAGGGTCTATAGATTGACTAAGCAATTCGTAGATATAATCAAACTGAATAATTAAAGTAAAACCTATGATACCTAACATAACAATTAAATCTGCCATGCGCTCTGCTACAATTGTACCAAAACTTTTCTCGAAAGGTACATTCTCATAATTAGTTAAAACTGCTGCACGTAAAACTTCTCCAGATCTTGGTATACCATAATTGGCTAAATAAGTAATAAAAACGCCCATTATACTATTTGGAAATCTTAGTGTATAACCCATAGGCTCTAGAAGATATTTCCATCTGTAAGCTCTAGATAAATGACTTAATAAACCAAAAAACATACCTAGTAAAATCCACCAATAATTTGCAGACTTAAAATAAGGAAGAATTTCTTTTACAGGTAATTGTGTGAATGTGTACCAACCAAAACAGATTGCAAGTAAAAATGGAAGACCAATTTTGAGAATTTTTTTGAAGGTGCTATTCAAGACTTATTATTTTAACAAATTGGTAGCTTCATCTGGAAACACCAAAGATGGTTTAAAAACTTTAGCCTCTTCAATATCCATAAAACAATAAGTAATTAATATTAAAACATCTCCAGGAGAAACCAGTCTTGCTGCTGCACCGTTTAATGTAATTTCACCACTTTTTCGTGGACCAGGAATGGCATAAGTTACTAAACGAGCTCCATTATTATTATTTACAATTTGAACTTTCTCTCCTTGTATAATGTTAGCAGCATCCATTAAATCTTCATCAATAGTTATACTACCAATGTAATTTAGGTCTGCTCCTGTTACTTTTACTCTATGAATTTTAGATTTTACTACTTGTATTTGCATTTTGCAAAGATAATTAATTAAGCGCGATATTGTCTATTAATCTTATGTCATCTGCATAAGCTGCAACAAACGCACGATACTGTTTAGATTTGGATTTCCTTTTTACGTTTTTTAAGGTTGTAATACCTGCAATTACAAAATATTCAAGTTCTAGAAACTTGTTTTTAGCAAATTGTTTTTCTACCCATTCCGTTACTTGTTTAGCACTTTTTGTGCCAAACCTCTCTTTAGATTCTGTTAAAATTTTAAATATAAAAGGTGCTGCTTTCTTATACTCTGGTTTTAACCTTTCGTTTCTTGAGCTATATGCTAGACCATTAACTTCTCTGTATATTTCGCAACCTTTTACAGTAACAGGTATTTTATACTTTTGAGCTAATTTTTTAATAATTGCTAATTGCTGAAAATCCTTTTCACCAAAATAAGCATTGTTAGGTGTTATAATTTCAAATAGCCTTTTTACAATTGTTCCAACACCATCAAAATGACCTTGCCTAAATTTACCTTCCATTTCAAATTCTATACCATCAAAACTAAAATGTTCTGCTTTGGTATTACCCTCATAAATATCTTGAACGCTCGGTGCATAAACCAAAATAGTCTTAGAAACTGTTCCTAAAAGAGAAACATCTCTTTCTAATGTTCTGGGATACTTTTTAAGATCTTCGACATTATCAAACTGAGTTGGGTTTACAAAAATACTAACCACGCAAACATCATTTTCTTCTAGTGCTCTTTTTACTAAAGACAAATGACCATTATGCAATGCTCCCATAGTTGGAACAAAACCAAAAGTTGTTCCTTTTGCTTTTTTCTTAGAAATATGGTCCTGAATTTCGGTTTTGTTGTTAAAAACTATCATTTTTAATATAAAATTAACGCGTGCAAACTTAATATATTAGTCGCAATCTGCATAAAATTTTGTACTTTTGTATTTTTATTTTTATTTTTAAGCGCTTTTGTAACGTTTGTTCGATAAAAACTAGAAAATGAGAAGGTTAAACAATTTTACCTTGAAAATTAATATCGATTAAAACTAACGTATGAAAGATAAGAGAATATTATATGTGTCGTCTGAAGTGGTACCATATTTGCCAGAAACCGAGATTTCTTCAATGTCGTTTGAAACGCCAAGAATGGTAAACCAACAAGGTGGCCAAATTAGAATATTCATGCCTAGATATGGAAATATTAATGAAAGAAGACACCAATTGCATGAGGTAATTAGACTTTCTGGAATTAATTTAGTGATCAATGATTTAGATATGCCTTTAATTATAAAAGTGGCATCAATACCTAAAGAGCGTATTCAGGTTTATTTTACAGATAATGATGAATACTTTAAAAGAAAAGCAACATTAACAGATGAGGATGGGAAATTATTTCCAGATAATGATGAACGCGCTATTTTCTTTGCAAAAGGCGTTATAGAAACTGTTAAAAAATTAAATTGGGCACCAGACATTATTCATGTTCATGGTTGGCTTGCTGCACTACTACCATTGTATCTAAAGCAATTTTATAAAGACGAACCATTATTTAACGAAAGTAAAATTGTGACTTCTGTATACAATCAAAGCTTTGAAAACACGTTAAATAAAGACCTAATTAATAAAGTAGCTTTCGATAATATCGATAAAGATGCTCTAAAAACATTAGAAAATCCTACTTATAATAATTTAATGAAGGTTGCTATTGATAATTCAGATGCTTTAATAATTGGTTCAGCAGAAATCCCTAAAGAACTAGAAGACTATTTAAAAAAGGCAGACAAACCTGTTTTAGATTTTAAAGAAAAAGATGAGTTTGCAGAAGCTTACACGACATTTTATAATGAAAGTGTTTTATAACACGAGAAGAAATTTTATGAAAAAAACAATTAAAAGCCTTAAATCTATTGGTTTACTTGGCTTAATTTTAATAATCTCAATATCTTGTGATAACGATTTTTCGAATATTGAAAGTGACATTCAGGGCATAAAAAACTTTGATGCAACAAGTAAACTATTTCCATTTGTTACAAGAACAAAAACTTTTACTCCTTTTACTCCAAGCGGAACTAATGATGTTGTTGGAGTTCAAACAAATGGATTGAACGGAAATCTTCTAGGTGTGTATAGAAACCCAACTGCTGCTTTAGGAACCACAGTAGCAAGTGTAATATCCCAAATTACTCCAACAACCTACAATCCAGATTTTGGAGAAGCAAATAGAAGTGTAGAATCTGTATATTTAACAATTCCATATTATTCTACTGGAGAAAGCACAGATGAAGATGGCAATAATACTTACAGTTTAGATTCTATTGTAGGTGATACAGATAAAGCTTTTAAGCTATCTATCTATAGAAGTAATTATGTACTTCAAGATTTAGATCCAAATTTAGATTTTCAAAGCACGCAATGTTACTATTCAAATCAAAGTCAATTATTTGAATCTAACTTAGCTGCTTCAAATTTAATATACCAAGACAACAACTTTAAAATTAGTAATGTAGAACACATTACAATAGAGCAAGACGATGAAGGTAATGATGAAGTAACAGAACGTTTTACACCTGGAATTAGAGTAAACTTACTAGACTCTAGTCCAGATAACCTTAACACTAATGTCGCGCTTTGGGAAAATATTTTCTTTGCAAATCAAGGCAGTAGTATTTTAAGTACTAGAAGTAATTTTAAAGATTTTTTTAGAGGTTTAGTTATAAAAGTAGAGCCTCCAAGCGCAACAGATCCAGATGGAAGTTTAACACATTTAAACTTTAATGCAGGAAACATCCTTTTTAACTACACAAATCAAGAAGAAATTGATGCCGAAGAAGCAGGAGAACCTTATGATGCAAGAAACGCAACAGTTTACAGACTAGAATTTAATGGTAATAGAGTAAACACTTTCGATAGAATAAATGTTGAAGACCATGACGGAGAAGAAGAAAACTTGTATTTAAATGGAACCGAAGGTTCTATGGCTGTTTTAGAATTATTCTCAGGCGATATTGAAAATGAAGATGGAGATTTAGTACCTACTTTCGATTATTTCTATGGTAAAAAAGATAAATGGTTAATTAATGAAGCCAATTTGGTGTTTTATGTAAATGAAGACTTACTTAACGATTCAAGATCAGAAAATGATGAACCTAATCGTTTAACACTTTACGATTTAAAAAACAATACTCCTATTATAGATTATTTCTTAGATGGCTCAACAAATACAATTCAGCCTACCTTTTCTAAAACAGGTTATTCTGAAGTTCTTACCAGAGATTCTAATAACAATGAAAAAGGAGTAAGGTATAAAATTAGATTAACTGCTCATATTACAAATATTTTGCAAAGTGATTCTACCAATGTAAAATTAGGATTATTTATTGCAAATAATATAAATGTTTTATCGCAGTCTAAAATACAAGGAATAAATAATGATGATGATGATAGCACATTAGATATTGTACCAAGTACAAATATTTTAAGCCCTAAAGGCACAATTCTTCATGGAAACGATATAAACATCAATACAGAATTGAGAGCTAAATTCGAAATTTTTTATACAGAACCAGAAAATTAATAATATATGTGTGGTATAGTTGGCTATATTGGCAAAAAAGAAGCTTATCCTATAGTTCTTGAAGGACTTAAAAGACTAGAATATAGAGGTTATGATAGCGCTGGAATTGCTTTGTTTGATGGTGAAAATTTAAGACTATCTAAAACAAAAGGTAAAGTTTCAGACTTAGAAAAAAGAGTAAATCAAGATATGGCTACCAATGGACACGTTGGTATTGGTCATACACGTTGGGCTACACATGGCGTGCCTAACGATGTAAACTCTCATCCACACTATTCTAATTCTGGAGATTTAGTAATCATCCATAACGGTATTATAGAAAACTATGCTTCAATTAAAAAAGAGCTAATAAAAAGAGGTTACACTTTTACATCTGATACAGATACAGAGGTATTGATTAATCTTATCGAAGACGTTAAAAAGAACGAAAAAGTAAAACTAGGTAAAGCTGTTCAAATAACATTAAACCAAGTTATTGGCGCTTATGCTATTGCTGTTTTTGATAAAAATAAACCAGATGAAATAGTAGTTGCTAAACTAGGAAGCCCTCTAGCAATTGGTGTTGGAGATGATGAGTTTTTTATTGCTAGTGATGCAACACCTTTTTTAGAGTACACTAAAAAAACCATATATCTTGAAGATGAAGAAATGGCAATAGTAAGATTAAAAAAAGGAATAAAAATTAGAAAAATTAAAGATGATTCTCTAGTAGATCCATACATACAAGAGCTTAAACTTAATTTAGAACAAATAGTAAAAGGTGGTTATGAGCATTTTATGCTTAAAGAAATACATGAACAACCAGAAGCTATAAAAGACACTTACAGAGGAAGGTTACGTGTAAAAGAAGGTCTTATAAGAATGGCTGGAATAGACGATAATCTTGAACGATTTTTAAATGCTAATAGAATTATATTAATCGCTTGTGGAACATCTTGGCATGCAGGATTAGTAGCTGAATATATATTTGAAGATTTAGCAAGAATTCCAGTTGAAGTTGAATATGCCTCTGAATTTAGATATAGAAACCCAGTAATTACAGAAAAAGACGTTGTTATTGCTATTTCTCAATCTGGAGAAACTGCAGATACATTAGCAGCAATAAAATTAGCTAAATCTAAAGGAGCATTTGTATTTGGAGTTTGTAACGTTATTGGATCGTCTATCGCTAGAGAAACTTATGCAGGAGCTTATACTCATGCTGGACCAGAAATTGGTGTTGCTTCTACTAAAGCATTCACAACACAAATTACAGTATTAACTCTAATTGCTTTAAAACTAGCAAAAGAAAAAGGTACTATCTCTAAACCAGATTTCCAACATCACCTTCAAGAGTTAGAACTAATTCCTGGTAAAGTAGAAAAAGCTTTATTACAAGACGAACACATAAAAGCAATAGCCAGTATCTATAAAGATGCAAAGAACTGTTTATACTTAGGACGTGGATTTAATTTTCCAGTAGCATTAGAAGGCGCTTTAAAACTTAAAGAAATTTCTTATATACATGCTGAAGGTTATCCTGCTGCAGAAATGAAACATGGTCCTATTGCATTAATTGATGAACAAATGCCTGTTTTTGTAATAGCTACTAAGAGAGGTCATTATGAAAAAGTGGTTAGTAATATTCAAGAAATAAAATCTAGAAAAGGAAAAATTATAGGTATTGTAACAGAAGGAGATGTTGATGTAACAGAATTAGCAGACCATGTAATTGAAGTACCCGAAACACTTGAGTCATTAACTCCATTATTAACAACAATACCATTTCAATTACTGTCTTATCACATAGCAGTAATGTTAGATAGAAATGTAGATCAACCTAGAAATCTAGCAAAATCTGTAACGGTGGAGTAGTGACACGTGACATTTACTCTTACTCCTATAAACTACTCGTAACATTCTCAATATCAATAAGAACTACCCATCTTTGGAGTTCTTCATATTCCGATTATCAACAGTACTTGTTTGATAGAATAAGGGGTTTTAAGGAACATTTTCTTACCCCTATTGGATACAGAAAGATATCTCAAATCTTCAATAAGGAGGGGTTAAAAACACCTCGTGG
>NZ_JASJHV010000012.1:0-29633 GCF_037625555.1 Lacinutrix sp. | reverse complement strand
TCATTTTTATCTCAAAAGACACTATCTCAACATTTTCTTTATTATTGTATCTTTCTTGAAGAATACAGTAACGTTCAGGTGTTTTTCTATGACCATTACTTTCTAAAAAGACCGTAAAAACATCTTTTACAATCTTTTGGTTTTTTGTGTTTGTGGTTGCGCTCATAATCTAAGCCACAAATTTACATATTTTTTTAAGGTAATTCTAGGATTTTGAGTCTTAGAATGACTTGTTATTAAGCACTTATTAACAAGATTGGTTTGGAGTTAATTTTCATACTGATATTGCTTTAATTTTAAACACGAGTCACTTTCTCAATACCATTAATTTTTTTCAAATTATCCATTAATTTTTTTAGTAGTGTTTTGTTTTTTACACTCACATTAATTTTACCAGAAAATATACCATGGTTACTTTCAAAACTTATACTAGACATATTTACATGCATGTTTTCTGATATTACTTTAGTAATATGATTTACAATACCTAAGTTGTCTATACCAGAAAGTAGAATGTTTGCATGGTACTCTTGCTTACTAGAATCTATCCATTTGGCTAGCATTATTCTGTAAGCATAATTAGATTGCATGCTTAATGCATTTGGACAATTTTTTTTGTGAACTTTTATACCTTCATTTATAGTAGTAAAACCAAATACGGAATCTCCTGGAATTGGATTGCAACAAATAGCTAATGTATAATCTAGAGTTTGCTCTTCTTTACCAAAAACCAACATGTCGTATTTACTGTTAATTTCGTCTTTTTCGAGCTCTTCTTTAGAGATTGTGTTTTTTCTGTTTATTTTATTCTTTAAAAAGCTAACTAATGCGTTATTTCTAGATGCTGCATAGTCTTTAAGCATTGGGTTGCTAATAGAACCAATACCAACACGATAAAACAAATCTAAACTTGTTTTAAGTTTAAAGTGGTTAACCATTTCGTTAACCGATTTCTCATTAAGTGTAATTTTAAGTTGCTTTAATTTTCTGCGTAAAATCTCTTTACCATCTTCGGCAATAATTTTTTCATCTTCACGTAATAACGATTTAATTTTACCTCTAGCACGAGAGGTTGTTGCGTAATCCAGCCAGTTAGGGTTTGGTTTTACATTATCGCTCGCTAATATATCGACTTGGTCTCCACTATTAAGTTCATGACTTAATGGTACTAGCTTGCCATTAACTTTAGCTCCTCTTGTTTTCATACCTACTTCTGTATGAATACTAAAAGCGAAATCTAATGGTGTAGAGCCTTTAGGTAAAGATTTTAAATCGCCTTTAGGTGTAAATACAAATATTTCTTTAGAGTAGAGGTTGAGTTTAAATTGTTCTACAAAATCTACAGCATTTGTAGAATGGTTTTCTAGTGCTTCTTGTAGCCTATTAATCCACATATCGAGGTTGTCCTCCTTATCATCATTGTTTTTGTACTTGTAGTGTGCAGCATAACCTTTTTCTGCAATTTCATTCATGCGTTCACTTCTAATTTGAACTTCAACCCAACGGCCTTTAGGACCCATTACAGTAATATGAAGTGCTTCGTAACCAGTAGATTTTGGAGAAGAAATCCAATCTCGAAGGCGTGTAGGATTTGGTCTAAAGTGATCTGTTACTACAGAATATATTTTCCATGCTAGAAATTTTTCGTTTTCAGCATCACTTCTGTATATTATTCTAACAGCAAATTTATCGTAAACTTCATCATAAGAAACACCTTGTTTTTCCATTTTTTGCTTAATTGAAAAAATAGATTTTGGACGTCCTTTTATATCATAATTTAATTTTTCTTTATCTAATGAGGTCTTTATAACGTTATTAAATTCTTTAATATATGCGTCTTGGTCTTGTTTGCTTTCTTTAGTTTTTAAAAGAATTTCGTTATAAATCTCGGGCTCTGTATATTTTAAGCTTAAATCTTCGAGTTCTGTTTTAATATTATAGAGCCCAATTCTATGTGCTAAAGGCGCATAAATGTAAAGTGTTTCGCTTGCAATTTTTTCTTGTTTATCTGGACGCATGGAGTCCATGGTTTGCATGTTGTGTAGTCTATCGGCAATTTTTATAATAATTACTCTTACATCGTCATTTAAGGTCAAGAGCATTTTTCTAAAATTCTCTGCCTGAAGCGAAACATTCATATCTTTCTCCTTACTTAAAGAAGAAATTTTGGTTAAACCGTCTACAATTTTTGCAACGGTTTCACCAAATAAATTTTCTATATCACTTGTAGAATAATCATCACTATCTTCAACAACATCGTGAAGTAAAGCAGCAGCAATGGAAGTAGCATCTAAACCTATTTCTGAAGCTACAATACGTGCAACTGCTATAGGATGAAATATATAGGCTTCACCACTTTTTCTTCGTTGTGTTTTGTGTGCATCTACTGCTACTTCAAAAGCTTTTCTAATTAGTTTTTTATCATCTGTTGAGAGTGATGTGTAACTAACCTTTAAAAGGTTTTTGTATGCTTTTGTAATTTGTGCATTTTCATGTTCAATTTCTACTTCTGTCATAGAATTAAAAATAAGAATTAAATATGAATGTACAAGCTGTTTTTTTATTTTTTAAAAGAAGTAACTTCAATAAATAATAATGTTGAAAAGGAAGGTTTTAATCTTCTTTATAAACTTCAATATTTAAGCCTAATCCGTAATTGTTTAAACCAGCTAAAAGGAGGTTAGATTTTTCAATATTTTGTTTATCGAAAAGTACCCATTGTCCGCCATCTAGAAAAACACGTTTAACGAAAGTTCTTTTTTCTGAAATTTGGTCTGTAAAAGGTAATAATGGTCTAAAAGTAGTTGGGAACTTTACAATACCTCTTTTTGTTTTAATTTCTTGATATTTTTTATTTGGCAATAATTTTCTTTTCTTATCTGTATAACCTAAAACTTGAAGAGAGACAAATAAACCATTTTTTGGTACATAGATATCGTGTTCTGTTATGTCTACCTCAAGAACTTTGTCACTTCTTTCGTTTACAATAAAAACAACATTAGAATATGTTAAAACATCACCAGGTAAACCATTGTTGTTTTGATAGAAATTAACTTTGAATAATGTTGAAAATGGCCTTTTTTTTGCAGTTTTCCTTTTTCGTTTATCCCAGTTTTTAGCCTCGACCTTAATAGGTATTTGTAAACTAGAAACACGCTGTGTTTTGGTAAAATTATTAGGGAAATATACTGCTAATTCGCTTTCTATTGTTGGTAGCCAACATTTATAATAATCTTCATGAACCTTTGGCTTTATTTTTTCTAATTTAAATTTACCTCTTGGTCTATTTAAAAATACTTCCTCAAGTGTATTTATACTTGTTTGCATAACTATTGTTGCTGGTAAATTGTTTGTAGCAATTTTTAAATCGCTAAAACCTATAGCAGAAACGTATAAGGTATCTATATCTTTATATAGTTTTTTTGTGAAGAAAAACTGTCCAGCATCATCTGCAAAAAGTCCATTGCCATTGCCAAAAGAAATAGTAGCGTAAGAAACTGGTTGCTTATCTTTTGAGATTATTGTTGTGTTTTGTGAACTAGCACAAATGGCAAACGTGCAAAAAAGTATGATGTAGAGTGAGTTCTTCATGTTTTAATATTATCAAAATTAATACCAGCGTTTTTTCTTCTTTTTTGAAGCTTCACTTTTACGTCCCTTTTTGTATTTTGAACCTTGTTTTTTATGTACAACTGGTTTAGCCTTTGGGTCTAAAGGATAAGGATGCTCTTCAACAACATCTAACTGTAAGTTAATAAGTTGTTGTATGCTTTTTACATATTCTTTTTCGTCTGCAGAGCAAAACGAGTATGCTGTACCTGTATTTCCAGCTCTTGCAGTTCTACCAATTCTATGTACATAGGTTTCTGATATGTTTGGTAAATCGAAATTTATAACTGCATCAACATCGTCTATATCTATTCCACGAGCAGCAACATCTGTTGCAATTAGTATATCTACTTTATTTTTTTTGAAATTATTTAAGGCTTCTTGCCTTAAGGTTTGGCTTTTATCGCCATGAATACTGTCTGCTTTATAATTATTTTTAAGTAGTGTTTGTTCTAATTTATCTACACCATATTTTGTGCGACGAAAAATAATAATCCTGCCATTAATTGTATTGCGAAGCAAATGAAGACAAAGCTCAATTTTTTGTGGCTTTGGTACATAATATAACGCTTGGTTAACGTTTTTTGAAGTTGAAGAATTCTGTGATACTTCTACTCGTCTTGGTGCTTTTAAAATAGTTTCTGCTAATTGTTCTACTTTATAAGGCATAGTTGCAGAGAATAATAGCGTTTGTTTCTCTTTTGGGCATAAACGTTCAATTTTATTTACATCGTCTATAAAACCCATGTCAAGCATTAAATCTGCTTCGTCCAATACTAAAGTTTCTACATAATCTAAGTTTACAAGATCTTGTTTGTGTAAATCTAGTAAGCGTCCTGGCGTTGCAATTAAAATATCTACACCTTTTTTTAGAATGTCTTTTTGTGGCTCTATAGAAGCACCACCAAAAACAACTGTAGATTTTAAGTTGGTGTGTGTTGCATATTCCTCGAAATTTTCTTGAATCTGTATGGCTAGTTCACGAGTAGGACTAATTATTAAAGCATGCACTTTTTTTTGACTCTTTCCTGAATCTTGCTTGTCGTATAATAACTGTAAAATTGGAAGCGCAAAGGCTGCTGTTTTACCAGTTCCAGTTTGAGCTGAAGCAATGACATCTTTTTTGTTTAAAACTAACGGAATAGTACGTTCTTGAATAAGTGTTGGGTTGTCGTAGCCTTTTTCGGCAACTGCACGAAGTAGTGGTCTATTAAGTTTTAGATCTTTAAATGACATGAATGAATATTTACTGCAAAGGTAGTTTTTTTAACACGCTTTTTATTTTATTTAAAAACTATTATGTGCCTTAAACATAAATTAACTTTTTGTTACTTCTATAGTCTAAGTAGCAACTATATCATTATTTATTTTTAGATGCACATCGTAAAAGCCTTTGTGTTTAAATTGATATTTAAAAGTAGTTATTCCGTTTTCGTTTTTAAGATTTAAAATGCATGTTCATTATTTCTTGTATACTCAACTAAAGAAACCTCTTCTTTATTTGCATTTTTTAATGATTTAAAACTAAAAGTTACAACCTCTTCCTTTTTAATAGTAATGTCGATTTTTTCTGGAGTTACAGGTAGTATTTTGTGTTTAAATGTTTCTCCATAAACCAGAGGAGGAGCATTAAAATTTGATGTTATTAAAGTGGTATTAAGAAGCCACTTTTTTTCTAACGGATAATGATTTTTAGCAAATAATATTGGGTCTGTTAAAAAATAGCCATCGTTATATTCTGTTACAAAAATCTTTTCTGCAGAAGTAAAGCCACTCGACCAAGTTGCATCGCATAAATACCATTTGTTATCTAATTTTACTGCATTCCAGGAATGATTAGGTTTGTCTAATTTTTCTATATTAGAAATTATTGAGCGACCGTAACCATCTATAATTTTCGACTCTATATTTGCAAAATAGCATAGCTCTTTTATTAAATAAGCATAGCCAGTACACATTGTTTTCTTTTGCTCTATTAATGCTTTAAGCGCTGTTTTTTTTGTATTTGTTATTCCATTTTAAGATACCTATACTGTCATTTTTAAATTTATTTCTTTTTTTGTTCACCTTTTCATGTTGGTAATGGTCTCCTTCAATATTATTACAAACCCATGTATATATAGCTCTAAATTTTTCGATCTTTGTTGGTAGTTTGTTAGTAAGCTTATAAGCTAGAACAGGCAAGTTAGATAAACTTGCTCCTTTATTAAGCATCACAACATTATCTGCAATAGTAAAATCTATAGTCTCGAAATCTGAAATTTGAGCAATAGCACTATTGAACAGGAATATAAATACTAAAAGGATCATGTTTTTCATAACAATTGATTTTTAATTATTTCTTTTAGATTTGTAAACTTCTTTTACTGCTACTTCTCCCATTATAATAATAGGATCTAATTTTAAGTTTATACTTAATGGAATGTTTGAAGCAGAATCTTCATTTTCTATTACTACTTTTTCAGATTCTAAACCAACGTAACTAAAGATTATTACATCTCCTTTAGATAATTTTTTTGGGAACTCGAAGTTACCCTCAAAATCGGTTACAGTTCCAATATCTGTTCCTTCTAAAACAATATTTACTCCTGGTATTGGATCAAATTCATCTAATACTTTTCCTTTAATAACAAATGACTCTTGAGCAGTAGATTGAGAACTGTTATTTGTGTCTTGCGCTTGCACTGTAGCAAATGCAAAAAAGGTAAGGCAAGCTAAACCAAAGCTACTTAAGATGCTAAGTTTATTTTTAGCTTTAGGTATTTTTTTAATTGATTTTTTTTGGCTGTAATCTGCCTTTTCGACTTTTAAATTAAATTGATTTTTCATGGTACTAGTTTTTATGTATTAATATACTTCAAACATAGAAATCTAATACGCTTTATAATAACAAGAATTAGTGTGGGCCACTTTTCGATGAGTGAAAAGGTAGTTGTAATGAATTACTCTATTTTTAAAAAACAAAAAACCACATCAAAATTTTAATTTCGATGTGGTTTTTTTGTTGATTTTTTAAAAAATATTAGTCTGTTGCTATCTTTACAGCTTCTAATCCTCCAACAACAGGTAATGTTAAACTTGTTTTGTCTAAGTTAACTGTTAACTCTGTTCCTGGTTTTGGATGTAATGTAAACTCTTTATCGCTAGAAAAAATAACTAATCCTATTTGTTGTCCAGTACGAATAATTTGATCGTCTGGTTGTAATTTAAAAGTGACATCATAAAACTTACCAGGTTTTAAAGGCTCACTTTCTCTTAGTGATTTATGGTTTTGAGGGTCTGCCCAACCACGAGTAATAATATTGTCTGTTAATACTTTAGCATCATCCTCATAAGGTAACGAGACAAGCATTATAGAAAGATTAGCAGCTGCTTTACTGCTAGATAAACTAACAGTTATTTCGCTTTCTCCAGATATATGTAGTTCTGTTTTTAATTTTGGTGTAGCATACAATAGCCTATTATTAGAGTTTGAAGCTTGAGCGTGCTCTTTACCAGAGATATTAAAATTGTCAACCAAAGTTTCTGTTTTTTGTTTTTTATTCTTTTTAGTCGTTAAATCACCAAGGCTATTACCACCTTTATTTAAGTAAAAGGTTACATTTTTAGCTTCTGGATTTGGATATGCATCATATGGTGTAGGTTGATCCGTCTTATCATTTTCTCTTACAATCCATGCTTGTTTGTCTTTTTCAACACCATTTTCTATACCATGTAAATAACGTGTAAACCATCTGTTCATCATTGTCATTGGTGGAGGTCCTCCATGTCCAAATTGGTGATAATATAGCTGTGTTGGTAAGCCCATTTCTTTTGCCTTTTGGTAAATACGATTACTGTGTTCTGGCATAACGTTCCAATCGTTAAAACCATGAGACATTAATAGAGCAGCTTTCATTGGAGCCATTTGATTTAGGTAATCACGATCGTTCCAAAAGTCGTTTAAATCTCCTGTTTGTCTATCCATACCATTTTTCATTTCGGTATCTCTTACGCGTTTGTTATTTCCTGGACGTTTGTCTTCTGCACCACTATGTACAAAATCGTAAAGCACATCAATATCTTCTCCTAAATATCCACCTGGAGATCTTACTAACCCATTAGAACGGTAATAATGATATGATGATGTGTTAGGTGCAATTGGAATAATAGCTTCTAGGCCTTCTACACCAGTTGTTGCTGCAGCTAATGGTAATGTTCCGTTATAAGATGTTCCTGTCATTCCTACTTTTCCTGTAGACCAAAATGCAGTTACTGGTTCGTTACCTTCTCTTTCTGTAAAACCTGTTGCTTTACCACATAACCATTCTACTACTGTTTTTGGTGCTAATGCTTCATTTAGGCCACCAATAGTTGGTGCTCCATCAGACAATCCTGTACCAGGCGAAGAGGAGTGAACTACTATATAGCCTCTTGGCACCCATTTTCTAAGGTGCGAATTAGAGATAATTGGTCTTTCACCACGACGTGTCACTTCTGGATGTACACGCACTTTACCTATGTCTCCAAGTTCGTGTTCAACTTCCCACATAACACCAGGAAGATCTGCTGCTACTCCAGCAAAATATGGACTTGTAACGTATATTACTGGTAGTTTTAAGTCTTCTGTATCTGTTTGTTTTGGTCTTGTAACCGAAACATGCATGCGATCTGGTTTACCATCTTCGTCTGTGTCGAAATTGGTTTCTACCCATAAATCATGTCTTATCCAATCTTGTGGATTAGTAAAGCCTTCGACTATTTGTGCTTCTCCGTTTTCGAAAACAGGAACGGTTTTGTTTTGTGCAAAACCAGAAGTTACTATTAAAAATAAGATTGAAAATAAACCTAGTACACTGTGTTTTTTTATCATGATAACTGCTTGTGAAATTTGTTGATACATGTTAGTTATTTTTTGGAAATAGAAAAATGAAGTTGTGTTAAGGGAATTGTAAAGTTTAAAAACAAGTTTTTGGTGACTTCAAATGCGGTGATTAGTACATTAATAGTCATAAGTAGTTTAATCTAAAATCTCGTAATCGATACTTAGCTTTCTTAAGGCTCTAAGAGCAGATCCAGAGTTTTTGTCTGTTACTTCAATATCTACAGCGTCTCCTTCTAAAAGAATAGCTGTAAGTTCGTTTGATAAAGATTGGTTAATATTCGAAATCTCTGTAATACATTTAGCTATTGCTCTTTTATCTGGCCTTTGAGCATCACAAGACAATAAGTTTAATTTCATAATTATGGTTTATTCTTGTAATATAATTAAAATAAGATTAGATATTACCTAAGTGTATTTGATATTAATTGAAATGCTTAGAATATTGAGGTTTTAAAACCTGATTTTTAGTGGTGTTATATTTTTATATTGTGATGTTGACTAATACTTTTTTTATTTAATGATTGACTTTACATATGGCAAAAGTTTTTTGTCTGACAGTAAATAGAGTTGATAAGTTTTATCATAGTGATTTTCAAAAATTGAGTATTTAGACATTATATCTAGGTTGTTTGGATATAAATACTCATCTAATTCAATGTTTAAATAGTAGCGACCTTTTTTAAACCATTCGCTTGTAGCAATTGAGTTTTCTAGATCTTGAAAAGCCAAGGAGTCGATTTTAAAAAGACTATATTCTAAAGTAGGCTCAAGATATCCATTCTCTTTTCCTGATTGAATCAAGGTTGGTTTATAGACTCTGTCGAATGCTGCCACTTTAATTATATCATCAAACAGTTTCGTGTCTGTTTGACAACTAACCAATAGTAGTATAGCAAATATTAAAATAAGGCGTTTCATTTTCAGTGTAAATGGTAACTGTTTATTTAGTGAATTTTCATTGACAATATCACGAAAAAACACACCATATAGTACTTTTATTTACTGTTGTCCTGTAAAAAAAACCACTATTAAAAGTTTACTCTCTATTAGTAACTTCTTCTGTCTCGCAACCAAATAAGCTTTTTTCCATAATAAGTTTACTTACACCTTCTGGTAACATACCTTGCCATCCGTCTTCACCTTTGGCAATCATACTTAGTACTTTTCTTGAGAATATTGTTAGAGTTTCTGGATCGTAATCTGTGATGTCTACAACTTTTCCATTATATTTAAAGAACTTGTAAAGCTCTTTCATACGTGGATACACTTTTAAATTATCGCTTGTTGTTAATGTACCATCTTCGTTTTCCATTGGGTATAAGTATACTCTTAAATCTTTGAAAAAGAGTTTACCAAAGGCTTCTAAAATACCACCACTTAATTGTCTGTAGTATTTCTCGTCGAAAATGTCTATTAAATTGTTTACTCCCATTGCTAAGCCCATTCTAGCTTTAGAATATTGAGAGAAGTATTCTACTAATTTGTAGTATTCTTGAAAATTAGAAATTAAAACGGTTTGACCTAAAGAGCATAATAGTTTTGCACGATCCATAAAATCTTGCTCGTCTATTTCTCCTTCTGCACGTAGATTTGAAAGTGTGATTTCGAAAATAACTTGTGTTTTTTCTTCGTCTACTTTGTTTTCTTTTAAGAACATGTCTAAAGATTTTTTATACATGTCCATATTTACTTTTGTAACAGGCCTAAAACTTCCACGAAGTGTTAAAATATTACGTTTGTAAAGTACTCTTGCTGGTAAAA
This sequence comes from Lacinutrix sp., assembly GCF_037625555.1. Lineage (GTDB taxonomy): Bacteria > Bacteroidota > Bacteroidia > Flavobacteriales > Flavobacteriaceae > Lacinutrix. Next base: position 19,399 of record NZ_JASJHV010000012.1, on the reverse strand, counting down.
CGTTATTGCCATCTGGAGCAAACATGACAGCATCTGTCATTCCGTTTTTAACCAATTGTAAACTCATTAAACGGTTATCTACGTTTTCAAAAACTGGACCAGAGAAATTAATGGTATCTATTTCTAATTGGTCTTTGTCTAAATGATCGTATAAATAACGCAGTAATTTTCTTGGTTGGTTGTGCTTATAAAACGCACCATAAATAAGGTTAGTGCCAAGTTTCCCTAATGTTTCTTGTTGCAAACGTGCATCGTTTTCTTTAAAACGAATATGTAAAACAATCTCGTTATATTCTTGATTTGCATCTACTTGATACTTAATACCAACCCAACCGTGTCCTTTGTACTTTTTTGCAAAATCTATAGTAGCAACTGTATTGGCATAACTAAAAAACATCTTATTAGGATGCTTGTCTCTAGTTATACGTTGCTCTGTTAAATTTATTTCATGATCTAGCATTTTACGTAAACGTGCTTCTGTAACGTAACGCTTATCGTCTTCAATACCATAAATGGCATCACTAAAATCTTTATCGTAAGCAGACATTGCTTTTGCTATGGTTCCAGAACCTCCTCCTGCTCTAAAAAACTGGCGAACAGTTTCTTGTCCAGCACCTATCTCTGAAAATGTACCATAAATGTTTTCGTTTAAATTAATACGAAGCGCTTTGTCTTTTAACGAAGGAATAGATTCTATATCCTTATCTCCTTTTAGTGTAATTTCCATAGTTTATGCATTGAATTATCTGCATTACAAAGGTACCAAATAAGTAAAGCAAACAAAAAAAATAACTTACTTTTGTGAGAAATATAACAAGTTTTGAAAATTACATTTTTAGGTACAGGAACATCCCAAGGTATACCAGTAATTGGGAGTACACATCCTGTTTGTTTGAGTAGTAATGATAAAGATAAACGTTTACGTGTTTCTATATTAGTAGAGTGGGAGCACTACACATTTCTGGTAGATTGTGGTCCAGATTTTAGACAGCAAATGTTACGTGCAAATCCTGAGCGAATAGATGCTATTTTGTTTACACATGAACATGCAGACCATACTGCTGGATTGGATGATATTCGTCCGTTTTTTTTTAAACAAGGCGATATTAATATTTATGCTCATCAGCGTGTTTTAGTCCAATTACAAAAGCGCTTTGCCTATATTTTTACTACTGAAGAAAAATATCCTGGTGTACCTAATCTTATTGAAAATGAAATAAAAAACGACGTTTTTAATATTCATGGCTTAGACATCTTACCAGTTGAAGGACTCCATTATAAACTACCAGTTTTTGGCTATCGATTTGGCAATTTTGCCTATCTCACAGATATGAAAACCATAGCTGAAACCGAAAAGCAAAAGCTTAAAAACTTAGATATTTTGGTACTTAATGCTTTAAGAGAAGAAGAACATATTTCGCATTTTAATTTGGCTCAAGCCTTGGCAATAATTGAAGAGTTAAAACCCAAAAGAGCATATTTAACACATATTAGCAATCGATTAGGTTTTCATGATGCTGTACAACAAAAACTGCCTGAGAACGTTTTTTTAGCGTATGACGAACTTACAATATCAATTTAAAAAATATCAATCCTAAACCATCTAACAACTTACTATTATGAAGAAACGTATTTTTATGTATCTGTTTATATTTTCGGTTTTACTGTTATTATTTCAGTTTATAAACTCAAAAAAAATATATGACGATAGCAATAGAAAGGTTGCAAATTCTAAAACGTTAGTGCAAAAATATAAAGATTCAATTTTGGTTTTAAAGGATGATATTCACAACCTTTCACAATTTAGTTTTGATTATAATGACTATTCTTATGACTATTTTTTAGATCAAGGTTACGATGTAGAAAAACTAATGACTACTGTTAAAGATGCCTTGTATTCGCAAAATGAATACGAAGGTGAAGAGCATCCATTAGTACCTTACGTTTCTACAACAGATACTAAAATAATAATAAACTCTATTCGCGTTTTAAACCATAAATGGATCATTGCCGATTTTACCGATGGACAACTTTGGGGAGAAATGTTAGTAATGTATTCGCTTAACGATAAAGGTGAACTTAATTTTAGAGTTGCAGAGTCGTTATTGAATCCACTTTAAAGCAGTTTTACTAACCAATCTTTTAATTCATAAAAATTTTGAGGTGCAACACCATGACCTACCGGAAACTCAGAATACTGATGTTTTATGTTTAAAGCCGAAAGATATTCTGGTGTTTTTCTAGCCCAATCTACAGGAATGACTTGATCTACCAAGCCATGAGAACAATAGAAGTTTAAATGTTTGTAGTTTTCTTCTGCTTGTGTTTCAAATAAATCTTCATTAATATAACCACTTAAAGCAATCACATTATTAATTTTTTCAGGATAAGAGAGAGCTACTGCATAACTTAAAATAGTACCTTGACTAAAGCCTAATAGTGAAACACTGTCTTTATTTATAGGGTATTTAGCGATTACTTCGTCTATAAATGTAGCTGTTATGTCTCGTGATGCTTTTGCTTGCTCATTATCGCTCCATTTGTCTTTATCTGCATCAAAATTGATCGCATACCAAGCGTTACCATATGGTTGCATAGCATAAGGTGCTCTTGCCGAAACTATAAACAATTCCTCTGGTAATTCTGTAGCAAAAGAGAATAGGTCGTTTTCATCACTACCATAACCATGAAATAAAATAAGAAGAGGCGCATTGTCTTTTAAAGACGATTCACGAATGACGTGAAATAAAGATAAATCTGCCATTAGTTAGTTGCCAAGATTTTTAAATAATTTTTTATATAAACTACCTAATAATGGCACTTCATTCATTTTGCCAGTAATAGCTCCAATAATGCCGTAAAAAAATAAGACACCAAAACCAATCCAAAAACCAATAGACACATTCCAACTATTAAAATTTCCAATAAAATAACCAAGAATCATATAGGTTAAACATAATCCTAAACCTTGTCTAACATGGAAAGCTACAAAAGGATTTTTTTTGTCATTGTTTATTATTAACGCAATTATTGAACCTATTATGGTTAAATACGCTACAATGCTCATTGTTTTTCCTTCCTCTATTGTGTTTTGATTCATTCTATAAAACAGTTTTTTTATTTGCAATTATACCATAAACTTCACCTTTCAATTCTTTGTCTAAAAACAGGCTGTTCTTAGATTTTGAGTGTATGTTTTTGGCTGTAAAAGTGTATTTTTTATCTGGATTAAATAATGTTAAATCTACTGTATTACCTTCATTTATAAGAGTTTGTTCAGCATTGAATCTAGCTTTGCCTTTTGTAAGTAATTGTACAGTTTTTTTAGTAGAAAATAAGGTTTGTAAAGCTCCAAAAGCACTTTCAAGACCTATGGTTCCATAGTCTGCATAATCGAATTCTACTTTTTTGTCTTCAATGGTTACAGGATTGTGGTCGCTAGTAACCATATCTATTGTGCCATCTTTTACACCCTCAATTAAAGCATCGACATCGCTTTGCGTTCTTAGAGGAGGCAGTACTTTATAATGTGTGTCGAAATCTTCAAGTTCGCTATCTGTTAAACACAAGTTATGTATTGCTACACTGCAAGTAACGTCTTGCTTTTTCTTTTTAGCGTTTCTAATTAAATCTACAGATTCTGCTGTGGAAATTGTTGGGATGTGTAATTTTCCTCCAGTATATTCTAGTAAGTACAAATCACGAGCCACTTGTAAAGCTTCAGCTAGACTTGGATTGCCCTTTAAGCCTAGACTTGTACTTGTTATATTTTCGTTCATTACGCCTTGTCCAGAAATTTTGTTTTCTTGAGGAAAAGAGCACACTAAGCCACCAAAATTACTAGCATATTGCAATGCTATTTTTAACAAATTTGGGTTGGTGATTGGTTTCTTATAATCTGAAAAGGCCACAGCTCCTGCATTACTCATATCAAATAACTCAGCAAGGTGTTTGCTCTCGCTATTTTGTGTTAATGCACCAATTGGTAATAGTTTTACAGCATTGTTTAATGCTTTCATTTTAATAAATGCAACATCTGTGTTAGTATCAATAATTGGGTAAGTATTTGCTTGTAAGGCTACTGTTGTAAAACCAGACTTTGCAGCAGTTTTTAATCCGTTTTCTATAGTTTCTCTATCTTCAAAACCAGGTTCTCCAAAACATACACTACTATCAAACCAACCTTGAGATACATGTAAATTATCAAGCTTTATTTCTTTGTAATTACTTGTATTTTTAATGGTTTTGGCAATTTTAGTAATCTTACCTTTTTCAATTAAAATATCTTGAGTAGTGTTATGGAAATCACTCTTAGTGTCAATTATTGTTGCAGATTTGATAAGTACGTTCATTTAAAAAATTTTAAGATGAGCATTTCAATAATTAAAAATAGTAATGCTAAAATAACAAACCATTTCCATAGCTCATTTACTTTAGTATCACTTTTTATGGTGTTAAAAGCATCTGAAATAGAATTACTAATATTAACCTTGTCTAGATTAGAGAATTTTTGGTAAACTAATTTACTTTCTTCTCTATTATAATTATAGCTCACGTTTTCTATAATTTCAGCTTTATTTTTTATGTTATAAATCCCAGAATTTTCAGGAATGCCTATAGTGGTTATAGTGACTTTATTGTTAAAATACTGTTGTCTTGGTATTACTTTAGAATTCTCGTTTACTAATGTTAATACTGCATCTTGTTGCAGTTCTGTTACAATATCGAAAGCATTTTCTGTACCAATAGTATAATATAAATTGGCTAATTTTAAACTGCGTTTTGATATGTTATAAAATGTTGGAACAATTAGATTAATATCTTGAAAATTAGAATTATTTTTATTTAATGCAGAAGTAAAAACAAAGGCATTATTGTTTTCTGACAAGAAGGGTTTCCCATCTTCAAATTCAAGTATATTTTGAGCCTTACCAATGTTTTGTGGATAGTAAGATTTTATTTTTGGGTATTGAAAATTTGATACTTGTTTCTCGAAAACTCCATCTTTATATAAGGGATGAGCGTAATTAATATTTGTAAGAAGTTTTTCAATTTCAGATACTTTTGCAAAAGGAGTAAAACCGTAATTTGTTAATAGGTTATTATATTCTTGTAGATTAATACTATTTGAAGGTATAATAACTAATACACCACCATTGGTAGTAAACGATTTTAATGCAGTAATTAAAGAGTTAGGGATTTGTTGTAACTCGTTTAAAACAATAAGGTTTTGTTTTGTGATATCGCTATAATTAAGCTGATTATAGGAGGTGGTTTGGTAATTAAACTCTTTATTAGAATAGATGCTTTTTAAAAAAGTTTCGTTAGATTCGTTAATACTTAAAACGTTTATTTTAGAACTATTATTAATATTAAAATATAAAGTATTATCAAATTGAAGATTAGCATCATCTATAGATACCATCCCATTAATAGGTTTGTTTACTGGTAATGTAAAAATGGTAGTTGCTTTATCTGTTATTTTTACAGATGTTTTTGTAAGTAAGTTCCCATTGTTAAATAACGATACAGGTAGGTTTTCTATGCTGTTACCATTATTTATTAAATTAACAGACAATTCAATATTACTAGATGTTTGTTTAGATATGTATAAACTATCTATAGTAACATTAGCATTACTTACTGGCTTTAAGTGTACTAGACTTAGTTTGGTATCACCATTATTATCTGCTTTGAAATTAGATTTTTTTTGTTGAAAGTCACTAACAAAAACTAAGTTCTTAATCGTGTTTTTGTTTTTAGAAAAATACTTTTTACTTTTTAGTAAAGCAGCATCATATGGCAATTGATTTGTGGCATAATTAAGTTGTAATAAATCGTTGGTTATAGCTTTAACACTTGTTTTTATAAATGCGTTGTCGTTAGTTATAAGCGAGATGTTTTCGTCTTCTGGTACATTGCTTATTATGTCGCTCACTGCTCTTTTTAGCAACTCACCTTTATCTCCTTTTACTTGCATACTAAAGGAGTTGTCTAGAAAAATAACAGTTTCAGATTTTGTTTTAAAAGCCTTGTTTTTAGAAGTGTATGGTTGTGCAAAAGCAATTACAATAGCTGCTAAAATGCCCATTCTAGTGAACAGTACTAGCCACTTTTTAATTTGCGCACTTTTACGCGTCTGTAATGTGATTTGTTTTAAAAAAGCAACGTTAGTAAAAGCCTCTTTTTGGAATTTACGTAACTGAAATAAGTGAACAATAATTGGGATAAGCAGTAATAATAAGCCGTAAAGAATTTCTGGGTGTTTAAACTGCATTGATTTTATTGATTAAGCAAATATAAAACTAATACTGAAATATGAGAAGTTTTAACAAAAGAAAAAATAATCATACATAGATACTTTGTTTAAGTGCATTAAATAATTTTTAATAATTATTTGCTGTTCTCCATTTGCCACACTAATAATACTTTGAAAATTTTCTAAAGCCTCTAAATGTTTAAATGCTTTCATATCTAAATCGTAAATGTTTTTGCCTATTTTTTTTGGGTTATCGCAAATCCATTGAAACGGAATATTAAGTGCTATTAATTTTTTAGCAATCGACTTCCCTTTTTTTCCTGCTCCCCAAACTACTAGTGTTTTAGATTTGTTATAATCTAATTTTAAAAAATAATGAAGCTTAATATCTATAAAACTATTTTCAGCATAATTAGCATCTGTTCTTGAGGCTCTTGTTCCATAATCTCGCCATAAATGAAGTGTTTTATTGCAAGGGATTACCTTATATTTAGCTTCATAAAACCTAAAGGTTAAATCGTAATCTTCTGGATAGCGTATTGGGTCAAAAGCATTAATTGCTAATAAATCTTCTCTATTAATCATCCAACAAGGAGATGGAATAACACACTCCTTATAGATCTCAGAATAATTTCTCCCATTTCCTGTTAAGTTGTTTAGCCAGTTCTCATATTTTTTGTAACCATCGCTTATGCCTTGAGCAGAAAAACAACTAACTAAACCTGTTGATATATGGTTTTTTCCGGCAAGTAAAAGCGCATTAAGTAGTGTTTCAATTTTTATTTCGGCCATTATATCATCACTATCCATTCTAGTAATATAAGTACCAGTAGATTTAGAAAACGCTAATTTTAAGGCATTAATTATACCAGAGCCTTCATTTTTAAATAGCTTAATTCTTTTATCATTATTAGCATAACTTTCTACTAAATCATAACTTTTGTCTGTAGAGTTGTCATCTATAATCAATAATTCCCAATTGGTATAGGTTTGTTTACTTATAGAGTTTAGACACTCACCAAGAAATTGTTGAGTATTCTTAAAAGGAATTAATATGCTTACTAGTGGTTGTTGCATTTTTGCAAGATAGTATTCTTGTTTATTTCATTTAACACTAATTAACAAAATTTTACATCAAATATATGTAACACATTGTACATTTGCGCGTCTTAATATTTTAGACCATTAACAAAAAATTAAAACAATGAAAAAACATCTATTAAGTGTTGTATTTGCTGGAGTGCTTCTAGTAGGATGTAATGCTACAAAAACAACAGGTGAAAAAGCTAAAAACGATTTAGCATCTTTAAACCCAATTGAAACAACTTTAGACTTAACTAAGGTAATTAATGATAAAGCACCTATAACAATAAATCCTGGGCGTTTTACAGCAGAAACTGTAACTTATAGATTACCTAGAGTAGTACAAGGAACCTATTCTGTAAGTGATTTTGGAAAGTATATTGACGATTTCAAAGCATTAGATTATAAAGGAAATGAATTAGCTGTCGAAAAAACAGACACTAATACATGGACCATTAGTAATGCAACTAATTTAGATATGGTTGCTTATAACGTAAACGATACTTTCGATATGGAAGTTCAAGGTGGTATAGGAAATGAAGTCCCATTTTCTCCAGCAGGAACCAATATTGAAACTACAAACTATGTGCTAAACTTGCATGGTTTTATAGGGTATTTTGATTCTTTAAAGACAGCACAATATAAATTAGATGTTACAGCACCAAAAACAATGCTTAAAACATCTGCATTACAGGAGACTGGAACAAAAATGAATGAAGATGGTGTATCTATGACTTCTAGTTATTTTGCACCAAGATACTTTGATATTACAGACAATCCTATGTTTTATGGCGCTTTAGATGTTGAAGAATTTCAAGTTGGCGACATTAAAATAGTATTAAGTGTATATTCTCCTAACAATGTACATTCTGCAGAAAAAATTAAAGCAGTAATGGAAAAAATGATGCTTGCACAAAAGGCATATTTAGGAGACGTAAACACAACACCTCGTTACGATATTTACTTGTATTTATCTGAAGGAAAAGCAGAATCTCCAAAAGGTTTTGGAGCATTAGAACACCATACTTCTACAGTAGTAGTATTGCCAGAGTCTATGCCAGACGAAGCTTTAGCAGAAAGTATGATTGATGTTGTTTCTCATGAGTTTTTTCATATTGTAACACCTTTAAGTGTGCATTCTGAAGATGTGCATTACTTCGATTACAACCAACCTACATTCTCTAAGCATTTATGGATGTATGAAGGTGTAACTGAATATTTTGCTACTTTATTTCAAGTAGATCAAGGTTTAGTTTCTGAAGACGAATTTTACACCAAAGTAATGGGTAAAATTAAAAGCGCAGCAGCAATGAACGATGCTATGAGTTTTACAGAAATGAGTGAAAATATTTTAAACGAACCTTACGCACCACAATACGTAAATGTGTATTCTAAAGGTGCATTAATTGGCATGTGTATAGATATTATTTTACGTGAAGAAAGTAATGGTACAAGAGGTATTTTATCTTTAATGAAAGAATTATCTTTAAAATATGGTAAAAACAAACCTTTTGAAGACGATAATTTAATTGCTGAAATTACTGCAATGACGTATCCATCTGTTGGAGCGTTTTTAAATACTCACGTTGTAGGTGGAACACCAATTAACTACAACGACTTTTTTGCAAAAGCTGGTTTAGCATTAGCAGAAGGAAAAGTAAAAACAAACTATATACAAAACGATGGTGTTTTAATTTTTGCACCAAATATGTCTACAATGTCTATTCCTTTTTCTGAAGCTGTTAAGAATAATAGTTTTTGGGCAGAGAATGGAGTTTTACCAGGAGATGTTATAAAAACTGTTGATGGTAAAGAATTAACAATGGCAAATGCACAACAGATTTTAACTGAAGTTTACATGTGGAAACCAGGAAGAGATGTAGATGTTAGAATAGATAGAAATGGGAAAGAGGTGGTTGTTAAAACAACATTAACACAATCTTACACTACTGGTTCTAGTTTAGCAGTAGACCCTAACGCTACACCAAAGCAGAACGCTTTACGTGAAGCTTGGTTAAGAGGATAATTTAATTCCTGCTATAGCAGTAATCTCGTTTAATTAAAAAACCTATTGAAAATTTATTTTCAATAGGTTTTTTATTTTAAGTTATTTTAAAAACTCTCAAAAACTCTCAAAAACTCTCAAAAACTCTCAAAAACTCTCAAAAACTCTCAAAAACTCCTAAACCAAATAGCGCAAAATCGTATTTTACTGGATCGTTTATGTCCAGTTTTCTTAAAGCAATATCTAATTCGGCTAATGCTTTGCCATCGTTTTGTTTTCGTTTTAAAAGACCTAGTTTTCTTGCTACATTTCCAGAATGTACATCTAAAGGACAGGATAATTGAGTTGGTGAGAGGCTTTGCCAGATACCAAAATCTACTCCAGTGTTATCGTTTCTAATCATCCATCTTAAAAACATATTGATGCGTTTTGCTGCAGAATTTTTTAGTGGATCGCTTACGTGTTTTTCAGTACGTTTTAAATGTTCAATTTCAAAAAAAGTATGTTTAAAATTATGGATGGCACTTTGTAGGGAGTGCTTTTCTGCATGTTTTGCAAAAACAGCTTCTAAGCCATTGTGGTTTTTATAAATATGTTGCAGGCTTTTTATAAAGGTAATAAAATCGAAACCATTAAAGGTTCTATGCACAAAAGCTTCTAGTTTTTCTAAATCTGATTCTTGATGATTCATTATAAAATCAAAAGGAGAATGCTCTAATAAATCCATCATTCTATTAGCATTTTTAATAATACTTTTTCTGTTTCCCCAAGCAATGGTTGCACTTAAAAAACCAGCAATTTCAATATCTTCTTTTTTACTAAATTGATGTGGAATTTGTATTGGATCACTTGAAATAAAGTCTGGCCTATTATATAGCTCCACTTTTATGTCTAAAAATTCTTTAAGTTCTTTTTTAGTCATTGTATAAACGTTTATTATAAAATAAAAATCCTCATAGTTAGATGAGGATTTTTATGCTTTTAATTAGAGTCTCTTTATTTTACGTGACTAAATATTATAGAATCATCAATAAAATCTGTTGGTCTACCAGGACCTCCTCCAAAGGTTATTGCCATATTCATTTCGTCGCTAGAATTCATTTTTATAATACCTTTTAATCTACCTAATTCTGTATCCGTACTTTTATCTATTATAATAAAATATATACTCGCAGGAGAGTTATTGTAGTCTACAATATATTTCATTGAAGCTTTAACTCCTTGATGATCGTAAGATTTTCCACCCATTTCTTGACCGATAAATTCAAACGTAGCGAAACCATCACTAGATAATGTTAAAAAACCAATATCGCCTTTGTCTTTTCCTTTCCAGCGTCCTACATGTTCACCTTCGGAAATAGTAAATGAGCATAAAAAAAGTAGTGCAACAAGAACAAATGATAGTTTCTTTAAAATTTTCATAATCAATATTTTATAAATTTAAGATTATAATATAAATTAATAATTAAAAAAACACTAATTAATTTTTAGAAGTTTTTGGTAAAAAAATCACTCTATTTTACCATCTACCATTACCAATTTACGGTCTGCAAGGTTCGCTAATTCTTCGTTATGTGTCACAATAACAAAGGTTTGTCCATACTTATCGCGTAGTTTAAAAAATAGGTTATGAAGGTTTTCTGCGCTTTCACTATCTAGGTTGCCAGAAGGTTCATCGGCAAAAATAATACTTGGATTGTTTATTAAAGCTCTAGCTACAGCAACACGTTGTTGCTCTCCACCAGATAACTCGTTTGGCTTATGGTTGTACCTGTCAGATAGTCCTAAAAAGTCAAGAAGTTGTTTAGCGCGTTTAATAGCTTCAGCTTTTGGTGTTTTTTTTATGTAAGCAGGAATACAAACATTTTCTAATCCTGTAAATTCTGGTAATAATTGATGAAATTGAAAAATAAAGCCAATATGTTCATTTCTAAATTTAGCCATCTGCTTTTCAGATAGTAAACTTATACTTTCGCCATTAATAACAAGAGAAGAATCACTAGTTTTAGTAATACGATCTAAGGTTCCTAAGATTTGTAATAATGTTGTTTTGCCAGCGCCAGATGTGCCTACAATAGAAACTATTTCACCTTTTTTAATGTGTACGTTAACTCCTTTTAATACGTGTAAATCGTCGTAATACTTATGGATGTTTTCAGCTTTAATCATATATGTAAATCAAAGTATGAAAATACTACTTTAAAAACTAATGCACAACTTTCTATGGTTTAAGATTTGCCTTTAAAAACGTTTTTTAAATCTGCATAATCTATAAAGTAAACCATTCTAAGAGAAAAAGTATTACCATTTGGTTGGTCTAGTAATTCTCCCAAACTATTTCCAAACGCTTGCGAACCATTATTATTAAAATTAAATATACGGTTACGGTATTGAGCCGTTAAAAAACTACCAGGAGCAAATTGCCATGAATAAGTAAGGTTTAGGTTCCATGTGCTAAAATTAACATCTGGATCGCTAATGTCTTCTTTTGTGTAATCATTATCTCTGTGTAATCTTCCGTTTTCTCCTAGTTCGTAAATATTATCTTCATATTGTACAGCACTCCAATAATTTCTAAAACTTAAAGTTAAACTATTTAATGCATTAAAATTGTAGCTGCCAGAAATACTGTTTTCTATTGTTAATTGATCGCGTTGCCCATAAATAATATCGTCACCAATAAAATCTATCCAACTTCTTTCTCGCAATTCTTGGTCCCAAGAGAATGAATATATAACTATAAAATTTTCATTAAACTTAATTCTTGGCTCTACACCAAAAAACACACTTTGGTAAATTCTACCTTCTTCAAAAAGTGTTTCGTAACCTAAATTAACATCTATCGCATATTTTTTATTGTAATTAGTAGATATAAATGCTCCAGTATTTAGCCAGTCCTCTGTTATCCAATAGCGTCCATCTACACGAGGATCGAAATAATCGAATTGTTTTCCTGGTTGTACATTAAAATTACCACCATATGCCATTAAACTTTTTTTACCTACTGCAAAAACACGTCCTCCAAAGTTAAAACCAGTAAATGTTCCTGGTCTGTATAAACTGTTATAATTAGCCCAAGAGTTAATACTGAAATTGTTAAGATTTTCGGTAGGTTCAAAAATTTGATAAGAAAAGTCTGTGCTAAAATTGCTATAGTTGTTTCTAAAAAGTAGTCCCATATCATTAATATCATATTCTTTATCTGCTAGTTCATGAGATAGACTCCATCTATACTGCCCACTGTTTTTCCCAAACCCTAAACTAGAGCTTATTCCGGTTTGTGTGCCATCTTCAAGATTAATATTACTCATTTTTACTTCTGCAATAGCACCATAAGTGTTTTTCTTGTTTTTTAAATCGAATAATAAACCTGTAACATTGGCGTCTCTATAGCCAGAACCATTTCTACCTAAATTTAACTCTAATCCTCCTGGAGTGGCAGAAAAGCCAGAGCCATTACGTGTAACATTTGTATTTATTAATGTTACAGAAGAGTTTTTGTTAAACTGTTGGTCTACAACCATAATATTATAGTTGGTTAAAGGTTCTACTGTTTCTTTACGCTTTTCACCAGTTGTAGCATCTATAATATCTAAATCTGTTTTCTTTGTAATGGCATTAAATAAACCAACACCAAGTCCGCCTTTTGTTCTACCAGATACTTTTACAGCATTAAGTAACGCTGTTTTTTGTGGAAAATCACCTTCTATAATTTCATCTGTTCCCAATGTTGGGTTACCAGTTGGAGCACTTCCAATACGTCTAGAGAAAAATAAATTTCCTTTTCTAAATAAATCTACACCTTCTGTAAAAAATTGTCTTTGTTCTGAGAAGGCTTGCTCAAAAGGCCCTAAGTTAAGTTGCACATCATCAAAACCAACTTGACTAAAATCTGGAATAAGTGTAGCGTCTAAAGTAAAGTTCTCAGTAATACCATATTTTATATCTAAACCGACATTGAAATCATCAATTTTTTCGCCATCAAAACGATCTGCAACATAAGAAGCAAAAGGATAAAAACTTAAACGTGTTGGGGGTTCAAGATTTGTAAGGCCTTTTAATTCGGCATTAAAAAAACCAATTCTTGCACCACTTGTAACGTCTACTGGATTCCATGTTGTTTGCTCTCTTGTTGTTCTATAATGCCTATGAAACTGAATACCCCAAGTTGGGTTTTCTGCTTTTGTAAAGCGTAAGGATCTATAAGGAATTTTCATTTCTAAAATCCAACCATCGTCTACAGTTTTTGTTGCGCTTTCCCAAACAGCATTCCAGCCAAAATCTTCACCGTTACCAGGACTTTCGAAAGCATCTGCTTGCGTACCAGAACTAAACACAAAAAACTCAGTATTGTTTTGTGCATCGTTATTTGGGTTGAAAACTGCTGCAAAAAAATCAGACTGGCCAAAGTCATCTCTTTGTGTAAACTGCTTCATCATATCTTTTGGGTCGTCGTACAAATATGCTGAAATATAGATGCCAGTATCATCGTAAGTCATTTTCACTTCTGTACGTTTATTTTTTAGCATTGTTTTTCCAACAGTTGGCTGAAACTCTACAAAATCTGTCGCAATCTGTGCAGTTTTCCAAACTTCATCATCTAGTATGCCATCAATTTTTGGAGCTTTATCGGTACGTGAAATAGTATATTTTTTCTTGTCTTGTGCACTAAGGTTTAGTGTAAAAAGAAAAGCTAATATTAAAGTAGAAAAAAATTTCATTATATTTATGGTGGTTAATTGTTGGTAGTCTATGGACTCCAGTACTATTTGATTTTTACAGTTTGCTGTGCAAAACTACTTTTACAAATGTGTTTTTTCTTAAATTAAAAGTTAAATAATGAGCAATAATCAAATGTAGCACCTTTACGCTATTAAAGATTATACTTTTTGTAACAATTTAGCAAATTCACCTACTTACTTATAAACGAATAGATTAACGTTTTTCATCTTAACAAACTAATTTTATAATGTTACTAAAAATGGAACGCTATTTGCTTTAATAAAAGTATTAACACAATTACATTACAATGAATTTAGAAAACACAAACAAATACAAAATATTAGCAGCAAGTATCATTTTTGATGCTGTAGGTTATGCCAGTTTTATTATTCCAGGAATTGGAGAGTTTACAGATGTGGTTTGGGCTCCAGCTTCTGCTTTCATTATTACTAAACTCTATAAAGGTAACGCAGGTAAAGTAGGTGCAGCAGTTTCTTTTATAGAAGAAGCTTTGCCAGGATTAGATGTATTACCAACATTTACACTTATGTGGTTATACACGTATGTTTTTAAAACAAAAACAAAAGAAACAGTTATTGAAGTGAATTAATAATTTCTTAATAATTTGAAACACATAAAAAGCACTCTAAGAGTGTTTTTTTTATTTAGAGATAGAAACTTAGGGCAAATTATTATTTCTCTTTATTTAAAATTTCTTTTACGGCTTGCTTATATTTTATTGGGTTTCCTGCTTTTTTTATTGCCTTGTAGGTTTTTTGTGGATTAGAAAACGACTGAGAAAAGAATTCCCAAAAGCCTAACATCTTCATTTTTATAGGTGTTGGCCCAGAAAGATATTCATCGTATTGTTGGTATATAGTATCGTGAAATTCACTAAAAATTTCCCATCGGTTTTTAGGATATTTGGTTGTGTTGTTTTTAATCATACTTGGTAAAAAAGGATCAGCAATTAAGCCACGACCAATCATAAAATGATCGATACTAGGTAAGCGAGCTTCCATTTTTTTAAAGGCGTCCACACTAGTAATATCTCCATTATAATATAGCTTGTGTTTTGTATTTGTTATACAACGCTCGAAAGCATCTAAATCTACAGGGCCTTTGTAAAGTTGTTTGCCAATACGTGCATGAATAGCGATGTTTTTAAGCGGATAATTATCTAGAATAGGAAATGCATCTAAAATTTCTTCAGCATGATCGTAACCCATTCTCATTTTCATAGAAACCGTAATATCTGTTTCGTTATGAGCACGTTTTAAAATATGATCTATTTTAGATGGGTTACAAATTAAACCAGAACCCATTCCAGATTTTGTTACCATAGGATATGGGCAACCCAAATTCCAATTTAGTTCTTTGTAACCTAAACTTTGCACGTATTTTACAACGAAAATAAACTCGTCTGCATTGTTAGTCATAACTTGAGGAATCACTTCTAAAGTTGTATTGTTTTCGGGTTTTAAATCTAATTGGTACGATTGTTTGATTTTTAACTTTCCGTTTAAACGAATATATGGCGCATAAAAAGTATCTATGCCACCAAAATAGTGATGAAATGCATTACGAAACCTGAAGTCTGTAAAACCTTGAAGAGGTGATGAGAGTAGCGTTATTGCCATATTAGTATTTAATGTAGCAAATATAGATTAAAAAGAAAAACCACTTCGTAATTTGAAGTGGTTTTGTATTTATGTCAAAGTAATGCAGATTGTATTACGCGTTTTTAAATTTCTCTATCATTTCTTTAAATAAGCCTAACAGAAAAGTTAGTTTTCCAAAATCGCCAGAAGCATTAAATACTTGGTTCTCAATCTTTACAGCATACCAATCTTGTTTGCTATTTTCATTAAGTATCCAAGGTATTTCTATATTGGTTAATGACGTGTTAGATATATCAATCTCTACATCCCAACCTGGATTATCGATTGTGGTAATTTGTATGCCATTACCATGTTCCCAATCTCCATCGCAATTATTTTTAAACCAATTTTGTATCCAGTCTGTAATTTCCATTTGTATTAATTTGTTTTATACTATCTAATCATGTTTATAAAAATCAGATAGAAATTATTTACTTTGTTTCGAAAATAAATATAAAAGTTTTAAACGAAATTAGTTTAAATATATAACACTATCAACAAACATAAAACCACCTCGAAAGTTGGTTTTAGTATTTCCGCGAAAGCGAAAAACATATTAAATAATATTGCGAAATAGCTAAAATGCGACTCGCAATGGTATTTCAATTGTTATTTTATCATTTCGTAACTACGACTAATAAAATCACTCAATTCTTTACCTTTTAATAAACCTTGGGATAAACGTGCTAAGTCTAAACTTTGGCTAATTAAACGCTCCTGTTTTTTCTTGGTTTTAGTGTTTAATATTTCACCCACCAATTCAGAGTTCGTGTTCACGATTAGATTGTACATTTCTGGCATGTTACCAAACATGTTCATTCCACCACCTCCAGAAGCTTGCATTTCTTTCATTCTTCGCATAAATTCTGGCTGTGTAATCATAAATGGAGTAGCATCGCTATCTTGAGCTTCTAGTTGTACCATAAATTTATCTGAAGGTATAACTTCTTTCAATAACTCATCTAATGCTTTAGTTTGGTCATCGTCTAATTTA
Organism: Lacinutrix sp.; assembly: GCF_037625555.1. Lineage (GTDB taxonomy): Bacteria > Bacteroidota > Bacteroidia > Flavobacteriales > Flavobacteriaceae > Lacinutrix. Next base: position 2,675 of record NZ_JASJHV010000012.1, on the reverse strand, counting down.
GAAATTACTGTATCCTCTTTACTAATTAGTTTATCTATAGAATCTGCATCTACACGAGCAAACGTAATGTTTTCTTTTGTGCTTTCTAATTTCTGCATTAAATGCGAAATAATTGGCGAATCTAATAATAACACTTCGTAACCTTTAGCTTTTGCAGCTTCTATATATGTATGTTGTGCATCTTGATCGCTAGCATAAAGTATAACCATTTTACCGTCTTTATCGGTTTGGTTAGCTTTAATGGTGTTTTCTAATTCTTCATATGTGTAATATTTATTATCTACTGTTGGATACAATGCAAAAGCATCTGCTTTATCGAAGAACTTGTCTTCAGACAGCATTCCGTATTCAATGACTACTTTAATATCATTCCATTTTGCTTCAAAATCTTCACGATTACTATTAAATAACGATTTTAATTTATCTGCAACTTTACGTGTTATGTAAGATGAAATCTTTTTAACTGCTCCATCTGCTTGTAAGTATGAACGTGACACGTTTAAAGGAATATCTGGAGAATCAATAACACCACGTAACATGGTTAAAAATTCTGGCACAATACCTTCTACATTATCGGTTACATAAACTTGATTTTGGTATAACTGAATTTTATCCTTTTGCACGCTCATGTCTTGAGTCATCTTTGGGAAATATAAAATTCCTGTTAAATTAAACGGATAATCTACATTTAAATGAATGTGAAATAATGGCTCTTCAAATTGAGCAGGATATAACTCTCTGTAAAAACTTTTATAGTTTTCATCCTCTAACTCTGTTGGTTGTTTTGTCCAAGCTGGATTAGGATTATTGATGATATTGTCTATAGTGATTTTTTGTTGAGGTTCTGTTGTCTCTTTACCTTCAGCATCTTTTGTAGTTGCAGGTGTGTGTTCTGGATCGTTAACTTCCTTAGTTCCAAATTTAATTGGAATAGGCATAAACTTGTTATACTTAGTTAATAAAGAACCAATACGTGCTTCTTCTAAAAACTCTGTCGAGTCTTCTGCAATATGTAGGATTATTTCTGTTCCTCTATCTGTTTTGTCTGAAGCTTCTAATGTAAATTCTGGAGAACCATCACAAGTCCAATGTGCACTAATTGTATCCTCTTTATGAGATTTAGTAATAATTTCTACTTTCTCTGCCACCATAAATGCAGAATAGAATCCTAGACCAAAATGACCAATAATACCTGAATCTTTGGCAGAATCTTTATATTGATCTAAAAACTCTTCAGCTCCAGAAAACGCAATTTGGTTAATGTATTTTTCAACTTCTTCGGCTGTCATTCCTAAACCTTGATCGATAATGTGAAGTTTTTTACCTTCCTTATCAATTTTAATCTCAATTACAGGAGTTCCGTATTCAGACTTAGATTCGCCGATACTTGTTAAATGCTTCAACTTTAAAGTTGCGTCTGTACCATTACTTATAAGTTCACGTAAAAATATTTCGTGATCACTGTACAAGAATTTTTTAATTAATGGGAAAATGTTTTCTACCGAAACATTAATATTTCCTTTTGCCATAATGAATTGTTATTTTTTCTTTTCCGCAAAGACGGAAAACTGTTTAAACTTTAGTTCTAAATTATTAATACATTAATAGTCAACAAAAATGCCAATTGATTAAAAGTGACAAAGTGTCAAAACAGATTACTATGCATGCATAATTAAATATGCGTTAAATGATAGATTGTTTGTTTCTGAAACACTTAAATTAGCGTAAGTAATTTTGCAACAATAAAATTTCCTTTTTCATGGGAACCGAAAACAATAATGTTTTATGTACAATTCAAAAATAATAGGACTTGGTAAATATGTCCCAGATAATATAGTAACAAACGACGATCTGTCTAAAATGATGGATACTAATGACGACTGGATTACGGAACGTACTGGAATAAAAGAGCGTCGTTGGGTAAAAGAAGGTTCTGGAGATACTACAGCAACAATGGCAGTTAAAGCTGCTAAACAAGCTATAGAACGCTCAGGAATAGATAAAAACGATATCGATTTTATTGTGTTTGCAACCTTGAGTCCAGATATGTATTTTCCTGGCCCTGGAGTGAAAGTACAGCATGCTTTAGGTATTAAAACCGTTGGAGCATTAGATGTAAGAAATCAATGTTCGGGTTTTGTATATGCCATTTCTGTTGCAGATAATTTTATTAAAACAGGCATGTATAAAAACATTCTTGTAATTGGTAGCGAATTGCATTCTCATGGATTAGATAAAACAACACGAGGAAGAGGAGTTACTGTTATTTTTGGAGATGGAGCAGGAGCAGCAATTTTAACGAGAGAAGAAGATACTACAAAAGGTATATTGTCAACACATTTACATTCGCAAGGAGAACATGCCGAAGAGCTTGTTCTAGTTGCACCTGGAATGGGTAAACGTTGGGTAAACGATATTATAGCAGATAACGATCCTAACGACGAAAGTTACTTTCCACACATGAATGGTACCTTTGTATTTAAAAATGCAGTGGTACGTTTTAGTGAAGTGATTATGGAAGGTTTAGCAAAGAATAATTTAGATAAAGATGCAATAGATATGTTAATTCCGCATCAAGCCAATTTACGTATTGCACAATTTATTCAAAAGAAATTTGGTTTAAGTAACGACCAAGTTTTTAATAACATTCAAAAATACGGTAACACAACGGCAGC
>NZ_JASJHV010000011.1:0-12001 GCF_037625555.1 Lacinutrix sp. | reverse complement strand
TAAGCTTGTTAATGCTTTCGATTTACCAGGCGGAAAAGAATTAGACAAAAAGAATAAGAAGTAGGAGATTACCAAATTAAATATTAAAACCCATGAAACCAATTTTTAAAACTATTGTATTTACACTTTTAATCGCTGTTGCATTAGTAAGCTGTAAAGATGAAAGTTCTATAGAAAACTACTTTGTAGATCATCAAGATAAACCAGAGTTTTTAACTATAGATTTTGCTCCAGATATGTTAGATATTAGTGAAGTTGATTTTAGTGAAGACCAGAAAAAGATTTACAAATCTTATGATAAGGTTAATGCTTTAGCTTTTAAAGTTACAGAAAACAATAAAGAAGAGTACAAAGCAGAACTAAAAAAAGCAATTGCAATTTTTAAAAATGACAAGTATGAAGAGTTGATTGAGTTTACTGATAGTGGTATTAATTTTAGAGTTAATACATTGGGAGAAGCAGATACTGTTGACGAATTTTTAGTCTTGGCAAGTACTAGTGAATTAGGGTTTGCTTTAATAAGAGTCTTAGGAGACGATATGCAACCAGAGAAATTATATGAGTTAATTTTTAAAATACAAAAGACAGATGTATATGGAAATCAACTTCAAAAAGTTATGGATTATTTAAAAGAATAATTTATAGTTTATATGTTAAAACAAAAGGCTTATCGAGAGATAAGCCTTTTGTTATTTTATGTGTATAAATCTTTATGAATCTTCAATATCTTCAGGATTTTTTTAGGTATAAATAGGTTAACTATTAATAAAATTAAAAGACAAATTAAAATAATCTTAACTGCTATGTAGTCAAGCATACTATTTAAGCCAGCTAGAAAAAATAAGCCAGTTACAATACCAACAAGATATAGAGATTGTCTATCTGTAAACATATTATATACCTGTATAATTACTTGGTGAAATTGCTTTTAATTCTGTCTTAATAGCATCACTAACCTCTAAAGTATCTATAAAATTAGATATTGATAATTTTGTAATAGCTTCGTTAGTTCTAGTAAGTCCTTTTAAAGCTTCGTAAGGATTTGGATAGGCTTCACGACGTAAAATAGTTTGTATAGCTTCTGCAACCACTGCCCAATTATTCTCTAAATCTTGAGCAAATTTTGGTTCGTTTAACAATAACTTATTTAATCCTTTTAAAGTAGATTGAAAACCAATAAGCGTATGCCCAAAAGGCACTCCTACATTACGTAAAACAGTACTATCTGTTAAATCACGTTGTAGACGTGAAACAGGTAATTTTGCAGATAAATGCTCAAAAATGGCATTAGCCATACCTAAATTACCTTCAGAGTTTTCAAAATCTATAGGGTTTACTTTGTGAGGCATAGCACTACTTCCTACTTCTCCAGCTTTAATTTTCTGCTTAAAGTAATCCATAGATACATAAGTCCAGATATCACGATCTAAATCTATAATTATTGTATTTATGCGTTTTAAACAGTCGAACAATGCTGCCATATGGTCGTAATGTTCAATTTGTGTAGTTGGGAATGAGTGTTGTAATCCAAGTTTTTCTTGTACAAAACTTCTACCAAAGGCTTTCCAATCAATAGTTGGGTAAGCTACCTTGTGTGCATTAAAGTTACCAGTTGCACCACCAAACTTTGCAGCACTTGGGATATCATTTAATAAATTAAATTGTTCTTTTAAACGTACAACAAACACTTCAATTTCTTTTCCTAAACGTGTTGGAGAAGCTGGTTGGCCATGAGTTCTAGATAACATTGGTATTGCAGCCCAATCATTTGATAACTCTTCAAGACGTTTTAATAATTCGAAATATCGAGGTACATAAACATCGTTCATAGCTTCCTTAATACTTAAAGGAATTGCTGTATTGTTTATATCTTGAGATGTTAAACCAAAGTGAATAAATTCTTTGTATTGTTCTAGACCTAATTTGTCGAATTCTTTTTTTATAAAGTATTCAACAGCCTTAACATCATGGTTTGTTACACTTTCAATGTCTTTAATGGCTTGAGCATCTTCTGTAGAAAAATCTTTATAAATTTTACGTAAATCTTCAAAAACAGAAGCACTTACTCCTTTTAGTTGAGGTAGTGGTTGTTCGCAGAGTGCAATAAAGTACTCTATTTCAACTAATACACGATATTTTATAAGGGCTTCCTCAGAAAAATAATCACCTAAGACTTCAATTTTATTTCTATAGCGACCATCTATTGGAGAGATCGCATTTAATACAGTTAATGACATAGCTTAATATTGTTGTGTTTCAAAATTTTGAAAGGTGTAAAGATAGCTAAGAAAGTTTTAAGTGCGAAGTTACACGACAGAAGTTTTGGCCAGTTATTAACTGTTTTTTAACTTTTAATTTTCTTTAAAATGTGTTTGGCTCTTGCTTTAAAACCACAACTTTACATTTGGTAATCGTGTTCTAAAATTAATTTTAATTCTGGATGAATCCAGTCATGGTCATTTCCTAGAAGAAATAGAGCATTCATGGCATAAGCTTTAGGTGCATTTTTTTTATCGTTTATCATCCAATCAAAACAAGATTCAATAATTTTTTCTTGATGTATTGCATTTAGATTATGTTTAATAGCATTATCGTGTTTACTGTAATAGGCTTTTATTAAATATTCGCAAACTTTGGCAACTGGTCTTACTGCAGAATCTAGGTGAACTTTATTAATGTTTTGTGTAAAGCAATCTAAATATGTAATAATAGTATTTAAGTTTTCACCACACATAAACTCAAAGACCCAAGCAGCGCGAGGTGATATTTTATCGTCTACCATAAAAAGGATATCTAACAGTTTTGGTATTAAATCGGGATTGTTTATTACCAAATTGGCATAGTATAATCGTTTCTCTCTAGAATGATTAACATAATTTAATTCTTGATATAAGGCTTCAGTAGTCAAATGAAATTATTATTTTTAAGTCCTCAATTTAAGTAAAACAAAATGTACTTGCCAAAAAGTATATTATTTTAAATACAATAATTACTAGATTGGAGTTGTTAACTAATTAACAATATTAATTTTTATAATGAAAAATTCAAAAAAAATACTTCTAATTTTATTAATCGTTTTTGTAGTTGCTCAATTCTTTGGGCCAGAAAAAAATGAAGGTTCTACAGAGTCATTAACTGCATTTTTTGAAGATACTAAGCCTCCAGAAATTGTAAAAGCAATATTAACAGAATCTTGTTTTGATTGCCACAGTAATACTACACGTTATCCTTGGTATAATAATATAACACCAGTAAACTATTGGATGGCAGAACATGTAAAGCATGGTACAAAACATTTTAACGTCTCTAATTGGGATAATAACTCGATTAAAAGAAAAGATCATAAAATAGAAGAGTTAATTGAAATGGTTGAAGATAAAGAAATGCCTTTAGCGTCTTACACTTGGACAAATACAGAGGCTAATTTAACAGATGCTCAAATTCAAGATATTTTAAATTGGGCAAAACAAGTAAGAACTGTTTATGCATTAGCACCAAGACCAGAGTAAACTCTTATTTTAATATTTTTATAATTGATAAAACAACTTCTCATAATAGGTTTCGTTTGGCCAGAGCCACAAAGTTCTGCAGCTGGTAGCAGAATGATGCAAATTATAGAAATTTTTAAATCAAAGAATTATAAAATCACTTTTGCAACAGCATGCACTAAAAGCGATAATGCCTTCGATTTAAAGCAAATTGATGTAGAAACTAAAACAATTGTACTTAACGATTCTAGTTTCGATACTTTTATTAAAGAATTAAATCCTGAAGTTGTACTCTTTGATCGATTTATGATTGAAGAGCAGTTTGGATGGCGTGTTGCAGAACAGTGCCCAAATGCGCTTAGAATTTTAGATACTGAAGATTTACATTGTTTAAGACGTGGTAGACATCAAGCTTTAAAAGACAATGCTTTTTTTGATGCTAACTACTTATTTAACGACACTGCAAAGCGAGAAATAGCAAGTATTTATAGATGTGATTTGTCTATTATTATTTCTGAAGTAGAAATTAGAATACTAAAAGAACAATTTCATGTTAGTCCAGATTTATTAATTTATCTGCCATTTTTACTAAATTCTATTACCTTAAGGTCTCAACGTGCATTGCCAAATTTTAAAGAGCGTAATCACTTTATTACCGTTGGAAATTTTTTACACCAACCTAATATGGATGGTTTGTTGCATTTAAAAAGAAATATTTGGCCAATTATTAGAAAAAAACTTCCAAAAGCACAAATTCATATTTATGGTGCATATGTTACAGAGCAAGCAAAACAATTAAATAATGAAGCTGATGGGTTTTTAATTAAAGGCTTTGTAGAAGATATAAATTTGTTAATGCAGCAATACAAAGTGTGTTTAGTTCCTTTACGCTATGGAGCAGGTTTAAAAGGTAAAATTATTGATGCTATGTTAAATGGTGTGCCTTGTGTTACTTCAAGTATTGGAGCAGAAGGTATGTATGGCAATTTAGAACCTAATGGTTTTGTAGAAGACGATACTAAAGATTTTACAGAAAAAGCAGTAGAGCTTTACACAAATAAAATTTTCTGGAACGGAAAACAGAAACTTGGTGTAACCATTATTAACGTTCGTTTTGATAAACAATTATACACACAAGATTTTTTAACAAAAGTCAAAAACACCCAGAATAATCTAGAACTCATGAGGCTTCATAACTTTACAGGAAGCATGCTCATGCACCATACTTTACAAAGTACAAAATTTATGAGTAAATGGATTGAGGAAAAGAATAAAAAATAATGAGCTATATTTAACAGTATCGTTATTTAATTTTAAAGTCATTATTATGAAAATCTCAACATTTAAAAAATCAATCTTTTTAATTCTTTTAGTTTTTATTTCTTTAGTAAATGCACAAATGAACTCTAAGCAAGTAGACTCTTTAGTTAACTATGTTATGAGTAAATTTAATATAGCTGGTTATGCAGTAGCTGTTGTAAAAGATTGTAAAATAATACATAGTAAAGGCTACGGAGTAAAATCTATAAATACAAAAAGTCCAGTAAACGAGCATACACAATTTGCAATCGCATCTAATAGTAAAGCCTTTACAACTGCAGCTTTAGCTATTTTAGTAGAAGAAGGTAAACTAAACAGGTTAGACAAGGTAAAAGACCATATTCCAGAATTTAGAATGTACAATCAATATGTTGAAGATAATTTTAATATACTAAGATTTAGTAACACATAGAAGTGGATTGGGATTAGGAATGGTAGATTTAATGTTTTTTCCAGATGGTACAGATTTTACAATGGACGACTTACTATCAAGTTTTCAATATTTTAAAGCAGAATCTGCTTTTAGAACTAAATGAGATTACGATAATTTATTAAACATAGTAGCAGGAGAACTTATAGCCAGAAAAAGTGGTGTAACTTTCGAAGAGTTTATTAGAATAATACCAACATTTAAAGAGATGATGAATGGAGCAGCAGGTAGTATATTTTCTAATGTAGATGACCTTTCACAATGGATGTTACTTCAATTAAACAAAGGTAAGTTTGGTGTAGATTTAAAGAAACAATTATTCTCAACGGTAAATCATCGCGAAATTTGGAGAATGCATACAGTAATGAGTGCAGATCCAAATCCTAGATACAATTCTCACTTTTCGGGTTATGGTTTAGGTTGGTTTTTATCTGATGTAATAGGAAACCTAAAAGTAGAACACACTGGAGGATTACCAGGAATGCTATCTAACACTGTTTTAATTCCAGATCTCAATTTTGGAGTTGTTATTTTAACTAATACAAGTTATGATGGAGCAGGTTTGTTCTCGTCTGTAGCAAATGCAATTACAGACGATTATTTAGGTTTAGATAATTTTAATTGGGTAGATAAATATGCTACTTATTTTAAACAGCGAGAATCTTGAACCAACTATTTTACAAATAAGGTTTGGGAAGAAGTAGCAACAGCAGACGTTTCAAAAATTACACTTAAAAATTATATAGGTTTTTATAAAGACAATTGGTTTGGTAAAGCTGAAGTTTTTAAAAAGAAAGGTAAACTATATATTAAATTTTTACGCTCTCCAAAACTAAATGGAGAGTTACAGTATTATAAGGATAATACTTTTGCTGTAAAGTGGGAGTACCAAGACATGAATGCAGATGCATTTGTAACCTTTAGCTTAAATAATAGTGGTAAAGCACAAAGTATTAAAATAAAAGGAATATCTCCAGATATAGATTTTAGTTTCGATTTTCAAGATTTAAATTTACAACGCGTAGATTAATTATATAATTTTGAGGCTTTTTTTATAATGGTGTTTTATGCTTTACTAAGCAACAACATCTTTCTTCTTAATTTTCCTGTATGTAAACGAGTTAAAAACACTACGTTTAGCAAAACGTGTTTGCTTATCGCTTTTAGAGAATTTTATGTATAACGCTTTATTTACTCCAAAATACTCATAAGTATTACCATCTAAAAACGATACTTCTAAAAGTAAACCTTTATGTTTCCAATCCATAATTGGAGAGTTAATAGTAATGTTGTACTCTTCTAAATTAGCAGCATGAGTTTCTGGAGCAATACTAACTAAAAAATGGTAAGCATCAATAACTTTACGTCCCATTTCATCTGCTTCAGCAGCTTTTTCATCTTGATCTTGAAACTTATCTGGATGCCATTCTTTAACTAAGTTTCTGTATTTTTTTTTAAGTTCTCCAAGTGTAGGTTTAGCCTCAACTTCAAATAACTTTCTGTACTCGTTTATGCGCTTCATAATAATACTATTTTTAATAGTGCGCGAAATTACTCAATTGTTTTGAATTGAGAGTAAGTTTGTTTGGTAAGTTTTGTTTTGTTTTTTTTATGCACGAAGCAAAATCCCAAAGATTTTGTGACATTATAAATATACACAGACCTTGGCTTAAAGACCGAAGTCCATATTAATTATAGCCATTGTTGTGCTTTCGTTATTTTTCTAAAGAATTTAATCATTGTTGTTTAGCTCCTCTTGAATTTTTTTATCAACGAATTCTAAGATTTTATATAATCTATCTATTAGTAGTTGTTGAGAGATTGTCGTTTCAACTTTAAAGGTTAGTAAGTTCCAAAGTTCTAAATTATCATAGAACTGCTCATAGTTTGTACTAGGTCCTCCTGTTTTTAGTTTATTCAAATCAGCACCACCATACACCACTTCTGCATAATTTATAGTATTATAAAAGTAAGGTTCTATAGAGGTGGAATATTGATTATACATATATTTGTAATTACTATTTAAATCGTTTAATGCCATGCTAAAATATTGAAACCCTAATTTTAGAGAGTCATTTTTAATCTTTGCTAAATAGCCTTCATTTAAAAACTCATTTATGATTGGAAATAAAAAATCAGATTTGTATGCCGTACCTAAAGCACCTAAAGTTTCTTTTAGAAGATACAATGAGTCTCTGTTTTTTAAATTGATAATGTCAAGACTTCTATTGTTTTGTTGATTTAGTGTATCCAATGATGCTTTAAACCAGTTGGATCTTTCTTTAGTGATTGTACTCTCTTCATGAATTTTAGTGTAATAATTTTCTATCTCTGCCTTTTCATTCTTATTGTTATTTCAATTATTAATAGAGAGCGCAATTAAAATACCTATAACAACAAGCACGATTTCACCAATTGCATATTTGAAATACTTTCCAATTTTTCCTTCCGAAAGTAAATTTTGTCTAATTTTTCTAAATGAATTTTATCATTGGTTAGCAGTTTCTGGTAATGAAGCACAACGTATAGGATGATATGAAATCGTTTAAATGTTTATATCATCAGTTGGTTTAAATTCGAAGTTCGTGTATTTTTTTTACAAAGTCAAGTTTTAGCTAAATAGAATCTACAAAATCTGTAAACACTTTTTTGTGTAATTCTAAATCCATATTTGCAGATAACGAGGCACGTACAATATAATCTTTATCGCCTTCTTTGGTTGTGCCTTGAGTAGAGGTTGCTGGTATTGTCCAGTAACAGCCTTTTAGTTGCCCATAACTTACGCAGTATTTACTTTTGTTAGGAATTTTAGTAATCATTAAATTAATTAATTTAAGATTTAAAGCTCTTTTGTAACTTTCTTTAGCCTCTGTAGTGGCTCCTTTTGTTGGTAAATCTAGCGAAAAAACAGAAGGCATAAATCCTTGTTCTGCTAGTGTTTTAGAAACAAAATTAATTTTAGCTTCTGGTAAAGTTTCTTGAATATGGTTTACAAACTCGCGTGTATTTTTATAAGCGTCTTTAATTCGCTGCGTCATTGTTGGTAAATATCTTGCCAATATGTCTAACTGTAAAGCAGTCGCTTGGTTATCGCAAAGTATAAGATGCTTTTCTATTTTCTCTATTAAAGCTTCTGTTTTTTTATTGACTAAGCAGTAACCAGCAGTGCATTGTCCACCACTAGGAAATTTAGAGCCACTAGCAAAAGAAATGGTTCTTACAGAAGATAGAATTTCACCTTCACCTAAAAATTGCACAGTAGGGCAAAAGGTTTGGTCTAGTATAAAAACTGGATCTATTGCAATTGTGCCTTTTTTTGTTTTACGTTCTTGACTTAAAACAGCCTTTAATTCTAAAAGATTTGGAACCTCAACTCTAGGGTTTGTTGGTATTTCTGCAATAATGTATGGCACTGCATCTTGGTTTGCAATTTTATTTAAAACTAGGTCTATGCTTTTAACCATATCATTACCACCATCTACTGGTAAATCTACTATTTCAACATTGTCTAGGCAAGCAGCAACACGTCTTGCTTGGTCGTTTGTGCCTCCATAACAATTTGGTGGTACTACAATTTTAATGGCTTTGCCTTGATGTTTTTCTATGGCATGGTGTATTAAACCCATTAAAATAGCATACTGTATAGATAAACCGCTAGAAGCTACCAAAGGCTTTGTTGTTGTGCCTGTAACGGCCTTAATAGCATTTAAAACTTTTGTTTTGTTTGCTTGAGCAGTTTTGTTTACTGTATTAAAATTAGGGTTTTCTACAAGTGTATTTAATGCAGTTAAAGCATTATCTGGTGTCATGGCTATGGTTTCTCTGCGTCGCACATGTTGTATGTCTTTTACATAACTTTCGTTTTCCTTTCCATTTATTAATAACACACTTCCTAGTTGTGCATAACTATTAATGTAAAAATCAATGTTAGCGTTAGGTGTCGTTGGGTTTATTTTATCTTCATTAGAAATAAAAATAGTAGTACCATTAAATATAGAAATAGCTGTAGTATTTTCTACTTGCTTTACGTTAAATGAATAACCATAAACGCTTTTTAAAACTTCAGCATCAAAAAAAGAGGGTAAGCTTCCTGTGTAAAGAATTTGGGTATTTTTATTATCGAATAAATTTTTTCTTAATATGGCTAAAACTGGTATGGTTTGAGACGAAAAACTAATAACGTGTTCTGGCTCTAAACCGTTTGATTTAGCAATTGCCCATTCTAGAATACAGGATAGAGGATGGCCAAGTCTTATATAATCGTAAGCAGTTGGTAATTGGCTAAGTGCAGTCGTTTTAGAATTATTGTTATTAAACAAATTTTCAAACTGTTCTAAAAATTCACTTTTAGCGAATTTTTCGTTGTAAATTTCTAATCGATGCGTGGTTAGGTTTAACCAATCTGTAGGCCTGTTTTCTAATACTTCTTTAATATAATTTAGCATGGTATTCTCTTTCATAATTAATAAACTTAGACAGTTTGCAATTTACGTTTTACTAATTGTTAATAGAAATTAGAATGAAAGAAAATATTGTTTTTTTTCTTCATATAAAACCTGCTTTTAATAAAGAGAATATTTGTCTTTTTCTTAATTTCGCGCTTTTAATTAAATAGATATGATTACAGCAGATAATTTAGCAGTAGAATTTAGTGGTACAAACTTATTTAGCGATGTTAACTTTGTTATAAATCCAAACGATAAAATCGCATTAATGGGAAAAAATGGTGCAGGAAAATCTACTATGATGAAGATTGTAGCTGTTGTTCAAAGTCCAACACGTGGTAAAATAAGTCATCCAAAAGAAACTGTAATTGCTTACTTGCCAGCATTTATTAACAGAAGATAATTGTACTGTTTTTGAAGAAGCCTCTAAAGCATTCGCTTATGTTTTTAAAATAAAAAACGAAATGGACGCGTATAATAAAGCACTAGAAACGCGAACAGATTACGAGAGCGATGAGTACATGTCTATTATAGAAAAAGTAAGCGAGTTAGGTGAACAATACTATGCTTTAGAAGATGTAAATTATGATGCTGAAATTGAGAAGGCTTTAAAAGGTTTGGGTTTTAAACAAGACGATTTTACCAGATTAACTAATGAGTTTTCTGGAGGTTGGCGTATATGAATTGAATTGGCTAAAATACTACTACAAAAACCAGATTTAATTTTATTAGATGAGCCTACTAATCACTTAGATTTAAAATCTAAAGATGTTTTAAAAGAGGCTCTTTTAAGTTTTGATGGTACTTTAATTTTTGTGTCTCATGATCGTGATTTCTTACAAGGCTTATCTCAAAAAGTATACGAATTTAAAGAGCAACGCGTAATCGAGCATTTTGAAACTATTGATGCTTTTCTTGAGAGAAACCGTATTAAGAGTATTAAAGAAATGAACCTCTAGTTAGGTTAGCCTTTTACCTTTTTTTTAAGCCAATCTACTCTTTTTTCTAAAGATTTTGGAGCGTTAAAACGGTAACCAAAATAAAGATTAGCATAGCTTCTATCGCTAATTATATTGGTTTTTGTTTTAGCATTTGATGCCTTAGAATCGAAATTAAAATTTGCCCCTGCTACTATGTTTTAAGAGGTGTAACCAAAGTATAAACCTAAGTTTAAAGAGTTTGTAAATAAGGTGTTTTGTGTACTAGTTTCTGCCAAGCTATAATCTGTGTAACGTAATCCTAAAGCAGGAGAAAGAGAAGGTATTACAAACCAATTCTTTTCTATTACCCAAGTATAATAATAATCTGAAGCAATAGAAATACCATACATATTTTGTGCTTCTTTATAGCCATCTACTCGGTCTGATATGCGTTGGTATCCATATCGTAAGGTAGGTATTAAACTTCCAGCACTTTTGCCTTGCCACTCTTTATTAAACAACACATGTTTTAAAGAAAAATTTGGGTTAATTACAAAAGAGGTCGCACCATTCCAGCTAGTGGTTTTAAAGTCTGGAAACGCCTTTTGTTCATTATCTAAAGTCCCACCATTTCTATAAAAACCACGAACACGTCTGTATTGTATATTTTGTATCCATTGGTTTAAAAATAAGCGAAGTGTTATGTCTTGAAACTAAGATTTGTATGGTAAATTTCTATCTTTTAGAGAGAAACCGATGCTTAATCCAATAAATTCATAATTTGCAGAAGCAGTAAATTTAAAGATAGTATTTGCTGTTAAATTAAAATTCTCAGTTTCACTGTTTTGTAAAGAGTAGGACTCCGTTTGTGTGTTAATATTTGCTTTTAGCATAATTTTATGCCGAAAAAAGGAAATAAAAGAGTCATTTTCTTGACTGTAACCACTAATAGAAATGCAAATAAAAAAGACTAGAATTATAACTCTCATTTAGTTTATTAGGTTTATAAATTCTTGAATACCTTCTGTAGTTTTATTTTTAATTACAGTTATGTTTTTTGAGTTACTAATAGCTGGATTAGGGTCTATAAAATAGGTTGGTGTATTTTCTGGTACATAATGCATTAAACTAGCCGCAGGATATACTTGCATAGACGTGCCAATAATAAGTAAAATATCTGCGGTATTACAAATCGTTACAGCCTTGTCAATCATTGGTACAGCTTCGCCAAACCAAACTATATTTGGTCTTAGTTGGTGTCCATTTTCATCTAAATCTCCAATATTTAAGTTTGTAGACCATGGTTTTACTACTTCCTCATTTTTTATGGAGCGTACTTTTAGTAATTCGCCGTGTAAATGTATAACGTTACTACTTCCTGCACGCTCGTGTAAATCG
>NZ_JASJHV010000010.1:0-6567 GCF_037625555.1 Lacinutrix sp. | reverse complement strand
CTTAAATTTTTCAACATCACTATAACCTTCAGTACCTCTATAATGATAAGGATAGACTTGATGTGGTTTAAAGCTTAAAATAGCATCTGCCGCACTTTCAACTGTCATAGTATAAGGTAAGTTCATACAAATAAATACTTTATCTATATTTTGTAATTTTCTCATTTCTGGAATATCTTCTGTATCACCAGAAATATAAATGCGTTCTTTACCAAAAGTTAAAACATAGCCATTACCTCTTCCTTTACTATGGTATTTTAATGCTTCTTCACGTAAATTGTACATTGGTATTGCTTCAATAGAGAACGTCTCATAATCCACCTTACTTCCATTAATCATTGTGTCTGTTTTTTTTCTAAAGTTTTTAGGTAACATTTCGTAAACTGCTTCAGGAGCAATAATTGTTGCAGCTTTTGTTTCTAAAGCTTCAATAGTATTTAAATGCATATGGTCACTATGGATATCAGTAATTAAAATATAGTCTGCTTTTGGAAATGTTTCAAAGGCTTCTTTTCCACCAGTTGGATCTACATAAATGGTTTTACCATTATATTCTAGAACCATTGTAGCATGCTCGATTGGAGTGATTTTTAGTTCAGAAACTTCTAAATTAGCATCGTTAGCATTTTTTTTTTTATCGTTTTTACAAGCTAATAAGCAAAAGGCTAAAAGAATAACAAAAGAGTATCTTATTTTCATATTTAATGTTTTTATTTAAAAGGTTAAATATAATTTCTTTATTTCAGAATTTATAATTTTCATCATAAAACAAAAAAATAAATCACATGTGTAACAATTAAATAAAAGTTAACACATATATGTATACAATTTTATTTTAAAAGTTAGATTTTTTAACCAAATTGCTGTACGTCTTCATACCAAAATACACACACACAGCAATTGCTGCTTTAAGTCTATTTTTTTCTAATTTAAGTCTGCGTTCCATATTAGTTGCTATTTGCTCTCATAAAATCTGTAATTAAATAAGAAATTAATTTACCTACTTGAGTTGCTGTTTTCTTTGTTGGTGCAGCTTCACAAATATGAAGGTATGTACTAAGCTTATGGCCTCCAAAAAAATGAACAAATTGTCTTACTTGATTTACAGAAAAGCCTGAAGGTGTTTTTGCACTACTTGGTATATTTGCTATAGCATCACAATCTATTTCAATACCAAAGGCATCCTTAGAAACAAATTTTAATGCAGCTTTCATTTCTGGTTTATATTTTAAATCCTTCTTAACTTCTATAGATTCAAACGTATTGTAATGTATGCTATTGTCTGCATTTAAAGTTTCGTTTAATATATTTTGAGATGTATAATTCTCATGTATTCCAAAAATAAAATAACGATTCAAGAATCCTTCCGCGAAAGCGTAACTAAAACCATTACCACTGTGTCTGCCTTCTAACGCTCTAAAATCTGTATGCGCATCAAAATTAACAACGTTTATTTTCTTTTTTAAAGCAAGAGATGTGCCTTTAATATTACCATAAGCGTTATTATGGCCACCACCAATTATTATAGGAATTTTCCCAGCTTTTACAATATTAAAAACAAGATTACTAACTTCTTTATCAATTTCGGCAACTAATGTTCTTGCTTTTTTAATGTGCTTTTCATTGTTTTGATCCCACTTATATAATTGATTTTGTGCTTCTGAAAAATCTAGATAACCAAGAACACACAGCTGTTCGCCACGATTAAGAGTGTTGTTTTGTGTATTTAACAAAACTTTAATTGTAGCATCCCAAGCCTTGCAAGCACCTGTTTTTCCGTTGTTTGCAAAAACACCAACGTCTTCAGGTAAACCAATTAATACATACTTGACGTCTAAATTTTTTAAGTCGTCGTATATGTTTGTAATGGTTGGTAATACAATAATATGCTCTCCAAATTTAGATTCGCCAGAACGTGTATTTACAAGTTCTTCAACTTTAGATTTGGACATTAAAACAAGTTTGTTCATTAGGATGAATTTAGCCTTTTAAAAGACTAAAATTAATGTTTTAAAAGTAGATTATATGTATTCTAACTCAAAAAAACAAATAAAAATAACCTTAAAAATTAAACAATTATGGTAAACAAAGCTGCAAACACTGGTATAAGAGTAGCCTTAGTAATTACAATCGCTTTATTTATAGGATTAGGCGTATTTTCAACTTCTTTATACAAGGAAAAAGTTGAAAACGAAAAAGTTTTAGTAGATGAAAAGACTAAAGTATTAAATGAATTAAACCAAATGGCAACACAATACGAAGTTACTATGAGTGAAAACAAAGTAAATCAAAATTTAGTTGAAGCCAAAGAACGTATTACAAGTTTAATAGACTCTTTAAAGGTGTCTGAAACTAATATAAAAAGCTTGTGGGAATTTAAAAAGAAGTATCTAGCATTACAGAAGGAAATGGACTATATTTTATCTGAAAACGATAAACTTAAAGTAGAAAACCAATTGCTAGCAGCTACTTTAGACATTACAACAGTAGATCTTACAACAAAATTAGTAGCCAAAACAATTTTAGCAGATTCTCTTTTAGTACAAAACACAGCGCTTGTAGATGTTGTAGAAGGTGCTTCTACTTTGTCTGCAAACAGTATGACTGTTTCTGGAGTTATAGAACGTTCTTCTGGCAAACAAATACCTACAGAGCGTGCAGGACGTAGCGATAAAATTAGAATATGTTTTACTGTGGCTAAAAACAAACTGGTACAAGCAGGAGATAAAGAATTATTTGTACAAGTTATAGATCCAAAAAATAATATTTTGGGTACAAACGAGCAGATTACTTTTGGAGAAGAGGTTTTAAACTATAGTTTAATTAGTAAATTTAATTATGAGAATAAAAGTTTACCAATTTGCGAATACATTACTAAGAATAACGAAAAAGAGGACTTTGAAAAAGGAACTTACCAAGTAAAGCTTTTTAATAGTAAAGAGTTGGTTACTAGTTCACAATTTGCTTTAAGATAGCAAAATTTTAATCTTTTAAAAAAGCCTGAGAATATTTGTTTTCAGGCTTTTTTTTATTCGGTTAGTGCTAAAATGCAAAGTTCTCTAATATTCCATATTTCATTAAAACTATAGTTGCTATTGTTGTTTAGTAACCATTGTTTTAAGTAGTCTTTGTGAGTTTTTATTTTAAATGTTCCAATTTCTTCTGGTTGTATTTCTGTTTCAAAAAGTATTGTATTTTCAAAAGAAACACCAGAAATAGTATTTCTTGTAATATCTAAAATAGTTCCATTTACTTTTAAATAAGTGTGTGCTTCTGGTAAATATTTTAAACTATATTCTTTTAATACATTTTCAACACCTTTTGTATTGGCTTCGTTCATTTTATAAATACTAATATAAAGTTCTACAACGTCTTGTTTGTTCTCAATAGCAACTTGTTTTAAAAAAGCATGTTTTGTAGAGCATTCCTTTATTTTCTTTTAAAACAAGCGTAAAGTCGCTTCGGTCTATAGTTCTTCCATAAGGTACTTTTTTAAGGTAATTGCAAAGCGTTATAAAATTGTTTAAACTATTCGCTTTACAAATAGAAGAACAAGGTAATTTACTTTCAATATTAAAATTAAATTGTTTCACCATTAATAATCACTTTATCTATACTATTATCACCAAAAGCATACGGTAAGTAGTTGTAACTAGGTACTTTTTTAGTAATAATTAAACTGGCTTTCTTACCTTTTGTTATGCTACCATATTGGTTGCTAATTCCCATAGCATATGCACCATTTAAGGTTGCAGCATTAATAGCTTCTTCTGGTGTTAATTTCATTTTTATGCATGCAGTGCTTACCACAAAATTCATATTTCCAGAAGGTGTAGAACCTGGATTGTAGTCTGTAGCCAAAGCTAGAGGTAAACCTGCATCTATAATTTGCCTTCCTGGAGTATAGGGAATACTTAAAAAATAAGAGCAAGAAGGCAAAGCAACTGGCATGGTTTCACTGCCTTTAAGTGCGTTAATATCTGCTTCGTTAAGTTCTTCAAGATGGTCTACACTTAATGCTTTATACTTTACTGCCAAGGCAACACCACCAAAAGCATTAAATTGGTTAACATGAATTTTTGGCGTTAAATGGTATTGCTTTGCAGCCTTAAGAATTTGTTCTGTATCTTCTAAAGAGAAATAACCTTTTTCGCAAAAAACATCTACATAGTTTGCAAGGTTTTCTTTAGCTACTTTTGGTAGTATGTCGTTAATTATCAAGTCTAGATAGCCTTGTTTATTGTCTTTATATGCCTTTGGAAACGCATGAGCACCAAGAAAAGTAGCCTTTACTTTAATAGGGAATTCTTTTTTAATGCGTTTGATAACACGAAGCATTTTAAGTTCTGCCTCTGTAGATAAACCATAACCAGATTTAATTTCTAAAGCTCCAGAACCTAATTGCATTACATTTTTAACACGTGCAATAGATTGTTGGTATAAATCTTCTTCGCTTGTGTTTTCTAGTGTTTTTGCACTGTTTAAAATACCACCACCTCGGTTTGCAATCTCTTCGTAAGATAAGCCGTTAATTCTATCTACAAATTCTTGTTCTCTGTTTCCAGCATACACAATATGTGTATGAGAATCGCACCACGTTGGTAATACTATTTTTCCTTGGGCATCAATAACTTGGTCTGCATTGTCATACTTACAGTTTTCCATGCTGCCAAAGTCTACGATAGTATCATGCTCTATAAAAACATACGCATTTTTTAATTTTGGTAATTTTTTCATGGCTTCACCAGCAACCTTTAAAACATTTGGTTCTCTAATTTGTAGTAATTCTTTTATATTTTTTATTAAAATCGACATGCTAAAGTGTTTGTGAGAAATCTGTTGTATATAAATTATAAGTAACAAAAAGCATTGTTAAAATACCAAGTAAGCTAATATACCAATTGTGTTTTTTAGTAAATAAACGCGACACAAAATAGAATAGAAGAGTAGTAATACCTATTATTGCTGGAACCCATTTTAAGACCACAGAACCTAATACTCCAGCACCAGAAAAATCTGCTGTAAAGGTTATAGAGAGTGTGATTATTTCTACAATAATTACAGCTATAATATTATTTTTTGGGTTATTAAGATGTTTAATCATAGTGTAAATATAGATAAAATGTAAAACCGATTACTCTAAAAAAATAATCGGTTTTTAGAGTTATTTGAGGACTTTAATTAATTTAATCCGCCTACCATGTTTTCTGGTTTTACCCATTCATCATAGTCTTCGGCAGTTATATAACCTAAATTAATTGCTTCCGTTTTTAAAGTCGTTCCGTTTTTATGTGCAGTATTTGCAATTTCGGCAGCCTTATAATAGCCAATTTTAGTATTTAAAGCTGTAACTAACATTAAAGAATTGTTTAATAATTCTTTAATTATAGCGTGATTTGGTTCAATTCCTGCAGCACAATTTTCTTCAAAACTTACACAAGCATCACCAATTAATTGAGCGCTTTGTAAAATGTTTGCAGCCATCATAGGTTTAAAAACATTAAGTTCGTAATGACCTTGAGTGCCACCAACAGTAATAGCAACATCGTTACCCATAACTTGTGCGCAAACCATTGTTATAGCTTCGCATTGTGTTGGGTTTACTTTTCCTGGCATAATAGAACTTCCTGGTTCGTTTGCAGGAATAATAATTTCTCCAATTCCAGAACGTGGCCCAGAAGCCATCATTCTAATATCGTTAGCAATCTTATTTAAAGAGACAGCCAATTGCTTTAAAGCACCATGAGATTCTACAATAGCATCGTGTGCAGCTAAAGCTTCAAATTTATTTTCGGCAGTTATAAAAGGCAGATTAGTAAACTCTGCAATATATTTTGCCACTAAAACATCATATCCTTTTGGTGTGTTTAATCCTGTACCTACAGCTGTTCCTCCTAAAGCAAGTTCAGATAAATGTGGTATGGTGTTTTCTAATGCTTTTAAACCATGGTCTAATTGCGATACATAACCAGAAAATTCTTGACCTAACGTTAAAGGCGTGGCATCCATTAAATGGGTTCTACCTATTTTAACAACGTCTTTAAATTCTTGTACTTTATCGTTAAGTGTATTTCTTAATTTTATAACGCCAGGAATAGTGTTTTCTACAATTTTTTTATAAGCTGCAATATGCATTCCTGTTGGAAATGTATCGTTAGACGATTGCGACTTGTTCACATCGTCATTAGGTGCAATTACTTTTTTGCCTTCTCCAATAACACGTCCTGCTAACTGCTGTGCTCTGTTAGCCACAACTTCGTTAATATTCATATTAGACTGTGTTCCAGAACCTGTTTGCCAAATTACTAATGGAAATTGGTCGTCGTGCTTACCATCTAAAATCTCGTCGCAAACCTGTGCAATTAAATCGCGTTTAGCAGTATCTAAAACACCTAATTCTGCATTTGTATAAGCTGCAGCTTTTTTTAGGTAGGCAAAACCGTAAACAACTTCTAATGGCATAGAGGCAGCAGCACCAATTTTAAAATTATTTCTTGAGCGTTCCGTTTGTGCTCCCCAAAGTTTATTTGAAGGTACTTTAACGTCTCCCATTGTATCTTTTTCTAT
>NZ_JASJHV010000009.1:0-5411 GCF_037625555.1 Lacinutrix sp. | reverse complement strand
AATGAAGAAAGTATATTTTGATAGCGCAGCAACTACACAATTAAGACCAGAAGTAGTCGATAGAATGACAAATGTAATGCATGAGTGTTATGGTAATGCGTCTTCTACGCATAGCTATGGTCGCTCTTCTAAGTCTTTGGTAGAAAATGCAAGAAAAACGGTTGCAAAACAACTTAATTGTTCTGCTTCAGAAATTATTTTTACTTCTGGAGGAACAGAAGCAGATAATTTTGCGTTAAGAAGTGCAGTAAGAGATCTTGGTGTTAAAACAATAATTACATCTCATATAGAACACCATGCCGTTTTATATACCGTAAACCAGTTAGAGCGCGAATATGGTATTACTGTTAAGTTTGTAGACTTAGATAGTGATGGACATGTAGACTACACTCATCTTGAAGAACTTTTAAAATCTCCAAAGAAGAAATTAGTAAGTCTCATGCATGTTAATAATGAAATTGGTAACATTCTAGATATTAAACGTGTTGGTGAATTATGTAAGGCTAACGATGCTTTATTTCATAGTGATACTGTACAGTCTGTAGGACATTACGAATTAGATTTACAAGAAGTAAATATAGATTTCTTAGCTGTAAGTGCACATAAATTTCATGGTCCAAAAGGCGTAGGTTTTGCCTATGTTAGAAAGAACTCTGGTATAAAACCTTTAATATTTGGAGGAGAGCAGGAGAGAGGAGCTAGAGCAGGAACAGAAGCAATACATAATATTGTAGGATTAGAAGAAGCGCTAAAATTATCTTATCAAAATTTAAATGAAGAGCGTGAATATGTAACTTCATTAAAAAAGTACTTTATTAAAGCCATTTCTGAAGCTTTTCCAGAATCTACTTTTAATGGTGGTTCTGCAAATTTAGACAAAAGCACCTATACACTTATAAATATATGTTTACCAATTGCACCAGAAAAAGCACCAATTTTATTATTTCAGTTAGATTTAAAAGGAGTTGCGTGTTCAAAGGGAAGCGCATGCCAAAGTGGTAGTGCAAAAGGTTCTCATGTGTTATCACAAATACTTTGTTACGAAGATATGCAGAAACCATCACTCAGATTTTCGTTTTGTAAATACAATACAACAGCAGAAATAGATTATGTTGTAGATGTTTTAAAAGATTTTATGTAATTTAGCCATATGTTAAACTATACCACATATATAAACAAGTCTGCTAACCAATGGGTTACTTTTGTTCATGGAGCAGGAGGTAGCTCTTCTATTTGGTATAAGCAAATAAGAAGTTTTGGTTTACAGTTTAACGTATTAGTACTAGATTTAAGAGGTCATGGTAACTCTAGACCTGGTCTAAAAGATGCTTTTAATTCTAAATATACTTTCGATTCTATAACCAATGATATAGTAGAAGTAATAGACCATTTAAAAATTGAGAAATCTCATTTTATTGGTATTTCGTTAGGAACTATTTTAATAAGAAATTTAGCAGAAAACTATCCAGAGAGAGTACAAAGTATGATAATGGGAGGCGCAATTATGAAATTAAATTTTCGTTCTCAAGTACTTATTAAATTAGGTGTTGTTTTTAAGTCTGTAGTACCATATATGATGTTGTATAAGTTTTTTGCATTCATTATTATGCCTCGTAAAAACCACAAAAATTCACGTTTGTTGTTTGTAAACGAAGCAAAAAAACTCTATCAAAAAGAATTTGTGAAATGGTTTAAACTAACATCAGAAATAAATCCATTACTTCGTTTTTTTAGAGCTAAAGACATTAAAATACCTACATTATATGTTATGGGAGAACAGGACCATTTGTTTTTACCATCTATAAAAAACATAGTTTCAAAACATATAGAATCTTCTTTACTAGTAATAGAAGATTGTGGACATGTTGTTAATGTTGAGCAGCCAGAAGCTTTTAATGTGCAGTCTATAAAATTTATAAATAGCCTAGCTTAATAACTTTGTCTAAAATTCTTTTCTACAGAAAAATTAATGAGATTCATAAAGTTTTTATGAACACCAAGTGTGTTTTCTAGTTGTAATTGTTTTATTACAGTTTTAATGCGCTCTGAGTCAAATTGAAGATCAGGTATCGATATGTAATTTTTAAATAAATGACCAATGGTTTTATAATATAATTCTTCAAAACCACTAAGGTTTACTGGCATCTTATCAATATATTCATAATTGTTTATATTAAAAGATTCCAATACTTTTCCAACGTAATCTTTATGGAGTACTTGTTTTGGGTTAACAATATTCAATTCTTTAATTTCCGGATGTTCAACAGCATATAAAATGGCTTTAGATACAAAATCTACAGGAACTATATTTAGCCCACTTTCATTATCAATCCAGATTCTAAAAGCATCAGTATTTTTTTTAGAATATTTTTCTAAAAACATTGGCCAAGAATAGAAGACATCATACTTTGGTGTTTCAAAAAAGGGCTTATCTAGAAGTCTACCACATATAATACTTGGTCTTAATATTTGAGAATCAATATTTAAGTCTTCACACTTTTTAATTACAAATTGTTCGGTTTCGAATTTAGACTGTTCGTAAGGGTTTCTAAAATTGGTAACATTGTATTGAGAAATACTATCGTTAACTACTTCATTTTGAATACCAAAAGAGTAAGCTGTACTTATGTAAATAAACCTATTTACGTGGTCTGGAAGATTTTCTAAAAGTTGTTGAGTTGCTTTATAATTTTGTTCGTGTACTAAAGTTTTAGAATTAGTAGCATGAGATAAATTAGTAGAGCCTGCACAATGTATTATTGTTGAAAAATTATACGCTTCTAGTATTTCTTTTTTAATGCTTACTAGGTCTTCAGGTATAACAGTTATTTTTTTTAAACACTCTTCTATACTAATGTTCTTAAGATAATCTGGCCTTGTCTCATTTTTTAGCACATTTAATAATCGTTCCTTTGCAGGAACTTTACTATTTCTAATAACAACAAATAAATGTTCATGAGTATTATTAAAAATTGCCTGTTTTAACCAGTCGAAAATGACATGACTTCCAACAATTCCATTTCCTCCAGTAAGCAGACAGTTCATTTATTTTAATTAATTTTTTTTTTACGAAGATACTATTTCAGTAAATTACAGTTGTGCTGTAAGACTTCTATTTGTTCTAAAACTTTTTGCGCTTCTGCCTGTTTTTTATCACTTTCACTTCTATTAGTTGTAGATAGCTTAAAAGATTGCTCTAACAAATTTTTGTATTGGTCTTGAAGTTTATCTAGTTTACTTTTCTTTTTAAATATTCCGAACATAAGATATTTTTTATACAAATATAAAATATTAAATATTATTTAATATAAAGGTTTTGTTAAAACGATACTTATTTACTTAAAGAAAATAGAATACAGATAACGACCTGGCATAAATGTAAATGTGCCTGCAATAATAAGTGCTCCAAAATAAAGTAGAATCATCTTTCGTTTATATGTTTTTACATCTCTTTTTTTAATAGCTAAGTAAGCAGTAGGAGCTGTGTATAGAGTTAAAAAACTAAAGAGATTAATCCATCCAAAATGATTAAATAGTATTTTGCCTACAGCTGCTGGCATAAATAAAGTTACAAGGGCTGTAACAAGCATGAGTGCCATATAAATTCTACCTAAAACTTTATGTAATGGTGTTCCTTATTTTAAGAGTAGACTTACTGTTCCTAAAACAAATGTATGAAGCACAGTAAATAGGTGAGTGAATATTAAAATTTCGTAATGCATAAATTTTAATTTAATTAGTTAGCCAAAGATTAATAAAACTTAAACAATTAAAATTTAAAAAAGCATTAGTTGTTATATTTAGTCTGACAACTGTAGCTTGAAATTTAAAATATAATGCAACTACGAAACTGTTAAAACTTCATAGTTGTTCTTACATTAAAAACTCTTGGTGTTAAATAATTAGGGATTGCATATTGCCTTTTACTATAGACATCTCTTACCCAAGTATTGGTAATAGAATTTTGCACATCGAAAACATTAAATATTTCAAACCCAAAAGACAATTCTTTAAAAGGTTTTTTCCATCCACTACCAAATTGTTTTTTACCATCTACTACTACAAACTGAAAACCAATATCTGCACGTTTATAATCTGGTAATCTACTTTGATATTGGTACTTGTCTGCATAACTTGGCGAACCTCCTGGTAAACCTGTATTATAAACTAAATTTAAATACATTTTAAAGTTTGGTAAGTTTGGTACATAATCTTGAAAAAGTGCCGCAAATTTTAGACGTTGGTCTGTTGGTCTGGCAATACTTCCTCTATTATTAATATTTTCTTCGGTTTTTAGATAACCAAAGCTAAACCAGCTTTCTGTTCCTGGAACAAACTCTCCATTTAAACGCATATCTAATCCATAGGCATAAGCTGTTGCATTGTTATTTGCTTGATAGCGTATACGTACGTTTTCAACTGTATATGGGTTTACATCACTTAGGTCTTTGTAATAGGCTTCTGTAGTTAATTTAAAAGGTCTATTCCACATTTTAAAACTATAATCGTTTCCTAATACTAAATGAATAGATTTTTGTGCTTTTACATTTGGTTGTACAATACCACTTGCATCTCGTAATTCTCTATAAAATGGTGGTTGGTAATATAAACCTCCGCTTACACGAAACAACATGTCCTTTTTCCAATTTGGTTTTATAGCAAACTGCCCTCTTGGACTAAAAACTATTTGATTATCTCCAGTAACATTACTATCTGTTACTTGCCAGTTATGAGCACGAATTCCAGCATTATACCAAACATCTGCATCACCTAATGTAGATCGTTTACTCCATTGTAAATAGGCTTGAATTCTATTTATTTGAGTGTTATTTCTTGCTTGAACATTTTGAAAAGCAGTGATAGGAAATGTATCTGGTTCGTATGGTTCCTGATTAAAACCACCAGAACCTGGAGGATTAATTGAAAAACCTGCAGAATCGATTACTTCCCATTCTATTAAACGATCTCTTATATCTTCATTAGTATATTTAACAGACCATTTAATTTCGTTCTCTTCTACGTTTGCAGTTCCTTTGTGTTCTACAGTAGTTATAAGTGCATCTAAGTCGTTACGTCCATGATTAAGTTGACCTCCAATACCTTCAGAAAATTCTACTTCTCCTAAATCTTCATCTCCAATATTACTATTTACTTCTCCTAAACGGTATTGCGCTAAAATATCAAAATGTTCTTCTTCTGTTGTATGGTAAGTAGATGCAACCAAACTAAGATCTACATTTTCATTAAGTTCATAACTAGCTTCTAAAGCACCAAAAAGAGTTTGGTAACTATCACGCTCTTGACCTTGATAAATTACTAAAAGCGCTAATGGATTATCTAATGTGCCAAAGTTTGTTTGTCTTGTTAAGGGTTGGAAATTATATCTATTTAAGGAGGCATTACCTAAGAAA
>NZ_JASJHV010000008.1:0-20877 GCF_037625555.1 Lacinutrix sp. | reverse complement strand
CGTTTTGGAGATAGAAGGAGCCAAAACCAGATGAAGCCGTATAAAACGGTTTCAAAAACCCTTGGAAAAAGCATAGCAATATATAATAGTAAGGCTTTTAAGCGTGCGCTCACGGCGTGTCCCCTTCACCGGGCCGCGGAGAATCTGCGCACTACACCCTTTATAGAGGGAATTTAGTAAAAAGGGGTGAATATAATGGTGTACAGGTTCTGTCCAGTTCTATATAACACAATTTTAATCAAGAAATGTTTCCCTTTCACCCTTAAAACGATTATGACTTGGTTTTACTTGTTAATCCGACCTGGTACTTTTAATATACATATAAAAAGAAACATTTTTTACTAAACCGATTTTCCTCCACACCCCTGTTAAAAAACGGTCATCGCTATCTTTTGATATAAATTGACGCTCTTTAGAGTTGAAACATAAAATTTCATGAAAAATACATAACGAAATAATGAGCGCACCATGGTGCAGGTATGATGGATTGTAAAAAAGCCTTAGTGGAAGCTGGAGGTGATTTTGATGATGCAATCGATGTATTACGTAAAAAAGGACAAAAAGTAGCAGAAAAAAGAGCAGACAGAGATTCTTCTGAAGGTGCTGCTGCAATAAAAATAAACGATGCTAACACAGTAGGTGTTGCTATTGTATTAGGATGTGAAACAGATTTTGTTGGTAAAAATAAATCGTTTTTAGCATTAGCTGGACAATTTGCCGATATCGCATTAAACCATAATACAAAAGAAGAATTCTTAGCTGCAGATTTTGGAGGAATGACAGTTGCTGAAAAATTAGTTGAGCAAACTGGTGTTGTAGGAGAGAAATTAGAAATCAATGCTTTCGAGAAATTAGAAGCACCTTACGTTGGTTCTTACGTTCACATTAACAAAATTGGAGCTTTAGTTGGTTTAACACAAGTAAACGAAGTAGTAGGGAAAGACGTAGCAATGCAAGTCGCTTCTATGGGAGCAACATCTTTATCTTATAAAGATTTTGATGCTACTTTTGTAGCAAATGAAACTGAAGCAAGAATTGCAGTTATCGAGAAAGACAATATTGAACTAGGTCGTTTAGGTAAAACCTTAAAAAATGTACCAAGCTACATTTCTATGGCACAATTAACTCCAGAAGTTATGGCTCAAGCTGAAGCAGATGCTAAAGCTGAGTTAAAAGCAGAAGGAAAACCAGAGCAAATTTGGGATAAAATTTTACCAGGAAAAATGGATCGTTTTGTTAGTGACAACACTACTTTAGATCAAGAACAATGTTTATTAGACCAGAAGTTTATTAAAGACGATAAGCAAACTGTTGCAGCATACGTAGCATCTAACGATGTTGAAGTTACTGCTTTTAAACGTGTGTCTTTAGGTTAATAAATTCCTAAAAAAAATAACCCTTATTAAGGTTTATTTACAATACTAAAAACCACTACTCTAATTTTAGAGCTAGTGGTTTTTTTATGCATAAGTTTCAGTTAAAACTGTAATTATAAAGTTTTGTGATTTCAGCATTCATTATAATTTCAAAAATAAAAAATTTATGTAATTTCGCATAACATACGTTTCCACAAAAGTGGGAATTTTATAATCGTTAGATTTTTACTCATGAAATACAAAAGAATCCTTCTAAAACTATCTGGTGAAGCCTTAATGGGAAATCGCCAATATGGTATTGACCCAGAACGTCTAGCAGAATACGCACAAGACATTAAAGCTGTAACAGAAAAAGGTATAGAAGTTGCCATAGTTATTGGTGGTGGAAATATTTTTAGAGGTGTTGCAGGTGCCATGAATGGCATGGATCGTGTTCAAGGTGACCATATGGGAATGTTAGCAACCGTTATTAACGGTTTAGCTTTACAACAAGCACTGGAAGATGCAGACGTAAAAACACGACTACAAACTGCTATTAAAATTAACGAAGTTGCAGAGCCTTTTATTAGACGCAAAGCCATGAGCCATTTAAAGAAAGGACGAGTAGTTATTTTTGGAGGAGGTACTGGAAACCCATATTTTACAACAGATTCTGCAGCTGTTTTAAGAGCTATAGAAATTGAGGCAGATGTTATTTTAAAAGGCACACGTGTAGATGGTATTTACAATGCAGACCCAGAAAAGGATAGCACTGCTATAAAATTTGATCATATTACTTTTGACGATGTATTACGTAAAGGTTTAAAAGTTATGGATACAACAGCTTTTACTTTAAGTCAAGAAAACGATTTACCAATAATTGTTTTTGATATGAATACAAGAGGCAACTTAATGAAAGTAGTTTGTGGAGAAAACATTGGAACGCAAGTAAGTTTATAACAAATACTCATCTAAGTAGGAATCTCATTAAAATTTTGTTCAATTTTTAAAATTGAGTACTTTAGTGATAGAAAATAAATTCATTTTGGCTTAATTATTGAATTAAGTTTAAATAGTAATAAAATAATTCAACAATGAACGAAGACATTCAATTTATAATAGATAGCACGAAGGAGTCTATGGATAATGCTATTGAACACTTAAAGAAACAATTTTTAAATATTCGTGCTGGTAAAGCCAGTCCTGCAATGTTAGGAAGCGTAATGGTAGATTATTATGGTTCGCTTACTCCTTTGTCTCAAGTAGCAAACGTAAATACTCCAGATGGTAGAACAATTACCATACAACCTTGGGAAAAAGGAATGATACAGCCTATTGAAAAAGCAATCCAAATTGCAAATCTAGGTTTTAACCCAATGAATAATGGCGAACAGCTTATAATAAATGTACCACCATTAACAGAGGAGCGCAGACGTGAACTTGCAAAACAAGCCAAAGCTGAAGCAGAAGATGCTAAGATTGGTGTTAGAAACGCAAGAAAAGATGCAAATAACGAAATTAAAAAACTAGAGGATGCCTCTGAAGATCTTCAGAAAAATGGAGAAGCAGATGTGCAAAACTTAACAGACAAATCTGTAAGAAGAATAGACGAGCTATTAGTAAATAAGGATAAAGAAATAATGACTGTCTAAATAGTTAAAAGCGACTTAATAGTCGCTTTTTTTATGAGATAAAAATTAACTTCACCTTTTGGAAATAAAACGGTTTATGAAATCACTTTTTTTTAGTTTGGCAATTCTTCTTAGCTTTTTAAGTTTTGGGCAAAACACATATAAATTCATCCCAAAAAAACAGCATCTAATAACTAGTGAACAGTTAAAAACAATGGAAATTGTAATTACTCCAGATGTGATGCTTTTTAATGAGCAAGTTAAAATTCTACCAATATCTCAAATGGAACTAATGGCAAATCCAGATTATCAACCCTTATTTTATGCTAACACTAATGGTAAAATAAAATCTGTAGTATTTAAAAAAAGAGATGATTATCCTACTCTAATAGAAGAAAATCCTGAAGCAAGTTATACCGTTGGTGAAAAAGCTTTAGATTTTATTGTTACAGACTTGAATGGAAAAACAATTAAGCTTTCAGAATTAAAAGGCAAAGTGGTTGTTTTAAATTTTTGGTTTACAAAATGTGGCCCTTGTGTTCAAGAAATGCCTGCCCTAAATGCACTTGTTAAAGAATACAAGAACAAAGATGTTGTGTTTCTAGCTTTAACGTTTAACAAAAAAGGTGTTGTAGAAAATTTTCTTTACGAAACAGATTTTAACTACACCATTGCAAGTAATGTTATAAATATGTATGGCATACAAAGTTATCCAACAAGTATTGTAATTAATAAAAAAGGTAAAATTGTACTTAAAGAAATAGGTTATAGAACTAATATTAAAAGCGTACTTTCTAATACTATTAAAATAATTTATGCATAAACTCTGGATTTATATTCTATTCTTTTTTTGTGTTACTACAATAGCAGCTCAAACACCCGAAAAAGAAATAGAAAAACCTAAAGACTCGTTAGAGTCTAGTGTGCTTTTAAAGCAAATAGGTAATGGTTTCTTTCCAACCAAAATTTGGAATTTTGACCTACGCTATTTGATTAAATTCAATCAATATGAAGGTTTTAGAACTGGTTTAGGAGGTGTAACAAACGACGCCTTTTCTAAGACCTTTAGAATAGATTCTTATGGTGTTTACGGTTTTAAAGACCATAAGTTTAAATATAAAATTGGTGGTGGTTTTAGATTAAATCCAGAAACCAAAACTTGGATTAACATCTCTTACATTGATGATTTAATGGAGACTGGAAGCTCTAATTTTTTAACAGATGGTCGATTCTTTTCGTTTTTTGAACCTCGTTTATTGAATATCGATTTGTTTCACAAACACATCACCTCTGCAGTTTCTATTGAACACGAAATAAACCCGAAACTAATTACAGAAACTGAGGTTTCCATTAGTAATATTAGACCAACTTACGATTACGATTATGTTTTAGATAATACCTCTTATGGCGCTTTTGAAACAACAGTAGCCAAAGTATCTGTGCAATGGAATCCATTTAATGAATATGAAACAAAAGATGGTATAACAAAAAACACAGAAGATGGATACCCAAAATTCACAATGCAATACAGTAAAAGCTTTAAGGATGTTTTAAATGCAGATTTTAACTTCTCGAAGTTAGATTTTAGAACCATTCATAAAATTACTCATAATAAAGACTCTCATACTATTGGTACTTTTTCTGCTGGTCTAGCACATGGAGACACACCTTTAACTCACTTATACCACTCATACCCTAATAATATAAATAAAGAAACCATTTTACAACGTTTTAGTGTTGCTGGTATTAATAGTTTTGAAACCATGTATTTTAACGAGTTCTTTTCAGATAGGTTTGCAACATTAATTATGAAACATTATGTAAAACCATTTCATATTTCTAAGCATTTTAATCCACAATTAGTATTAGTATCTCGTTATGCTTTTGGTAATATGAATAACATATCTAGACATCAAAATGTAAGCTTTGGAACATTAAAACATGGCTATACAGAATCCGGTTTCGAAATCAATAAATTGTTATTAGGATTCGGTTTAAGTTTCACCTATCGCTATGGTGCATATCACCTTCCGAGAGAAGAAGATAATATTGCACTTAAATTCACTTTCAATATTACATTATAATTTTGTTTTATTTCGTAAAATCTTTAGGTTTTCCATACCTTTGAATCTCCTTTTAAAGTAATATGGCGAAACAAAAAAAATCGAAGTTTTGGGACAGAGTAGCTAGGCTAATTTTACGAAATAAAATTGGTATACTTCTAGGCATTATACTTATTACTCTTTTATTAAGTACGCAGTGGCAATACATGCGTTTTACTTATACTGAAGCTAATTTACTTCCAGATGATCACGAAATAAATATTGAGTATAATAACTTTCTCGACATCTTTGGAGAAGAAGGAAATTTAATTGTTTTAGGAGTAAAAGACACAACACTTTTTACAGTTAATAAACTTAACGCATGGAATGCGCTTTCTGATGATTTTAGAGCTGCAAACGAAGTAGAATCTGTAGTTTCTATAAAAGACCTACAGAAACTAGTAAAAAACAACGAAGAACAAAGGTTCAACCTAGAGCCTTTTATTAAAGACTCTGTTAAGACTCTAGCCGAAATAAAAACTCTTCAAGTAGAGCTTTTTAATAAATATCCTTTTTACGATAATTTTCTGTTTAATAAAGAAACTAAAACCGTAAGAACTGCTATATATCTAAAAAAGGAAATTGTAAACACACCTGCAAGAAAAGAGTTTGTTGTTAAAACTTTAATGGATAAAGTTAAAGTTTTTGAAGATACATATAATCTAGATGTTCACGTTTCTGGTATGCCATATATTAGAACTTTAAATGCGCAAAACATTGTAGATGAGATAGGACTATTTGTTTTAGCAGCTTTGGCAATTACATCACTTATTTTCTTTCTCTTTTTTAGGTCTTTTCGTGCTACTTTTATCTCTTTAATAGTGGTTTGTGTTGGTGTCATGTGGACTTTAGGAATACTTGGTCTTTTAAGATATGAGATTACTGTATTAACAGCTTTAATTCCGCCTTTAATAATTGTTATTGGGATTCCTAATTGTATTTTCTTAATTAATAAATATCAGCACGAAGTAAAATTACATGGTAATAAAGTAAAGTCTTTGCAACGTGTTATTACAAAGGTTGGTAATGCTACTTTAATGACTAATGTTACAACAGCCTCTGGTTTTGCAACTTTTATAATTACCGAAAGTAAATTACTAAAAGAATTTGGAGTCGTTGCATCTCTTAGTATTCTTGCTATTTTTATTTTGTGCTTATTAATAATTCCAATAATTTATACTTTTTTACCTTACCCAAAAGATCGCCATTTAGAACATTTAAATAAACGTTGGATTGGTGGCTTTGTAGATTGGACAGTACGCATGGTAAAAGAAAAACGTATTGCTATTTATGTTACTTCTTTGGGTTTGTTAATTATTTGTATTATTGGTATTTATAAGATTAAAATCTCTGGTAGTTTAATAGAAGATATGCCTAAAAACGCTGAGTTTTTTAGCGACATTAGATTTTTTGAAGAAGAATTCAATGGTATTATGCCAGTAGAAATAATGGTGGATACTAAGCGCAAAAGAGGTGTTATGAAACCTGCTACCTTAAAACGCATGGATCAACTAGAAGATTTAATTATAGAAACTCCAGAATTATCACGGCCAATTTCTGTGGTTAGCTTAGTTAAATATTCTAAGCAAGCTTTCTATAATGGCACACCTAAATACTATCAATTACCATCATCTGAACTTGAAAGAGGATTAATTGCTAAATATACTAAAAACTCTTTTTCAGAAGGCAATTTATTGAATAATTTTACAGATTCCACAGGACAGTATGCACGTATCACCACATTTATGAAAGATATTGGTACAGATAGAATGGAACGTATTGAAGAGGATTTAATAAAAAAAATTGACAAAGTTTTTCCAAAAGAAAAATACAATGTTACTATAACAGGAAAAGCATTAGTGTTTCAAAAAGGTACAAAATATCTAGTTAATAATTTAGCTTTGTCACTGTCTTTAGCCATTTTTCTTATTTCATTATTTATGGCTTATATGTTTCGTTCTTTTAGAATGATCATTGTTTCGCTTATTCCAAATTTACTACCATTAGTAGTCACTGCTGGTTTAATGGGCTATTTAAGTGTCCCAATTAAACCATCTACCATATTAGTATTTAGTATAGCCTTTGGAATATCTGTAGACGATACTATACACTTTCTGGCAAAATACAGACAAGAATTATTGGCTAATAACTGGAGAATTAAAAAATCTGTTTATTCAGCATTAAGAGAAACAGGAGTTAGTATGTTTTATACTTCAATTGTTTTATTCTTTGGTTTTTCGGTATTTACTATTTCTAGTTTTGGTGGTACAGTAGCACTAGGTGCATTAGTATCTGTAACACTATTATTTGCAATGCTATCAAACCTATTACTATTACCTTCTTTACTTCTATCACTTGAACGTAGTATTGCTAATAAAGAAATCTTAAAAAAACCTTCTATTAACATTATTCCTATTGAAAACGATACTGAAGAAATTTCAGAAGATTCAGAATAAAAAAAGGAAGTAAAAAATTATATTTGCCATCTAATAAATACAAAAATGACAACAATAACAATTGCACAATTATTAAAAGAAACAACACTACAAGAAGTAGAGGTTAAAGGATGGGTTCGCACATTTAGAGCCAATAGATTTATTGCCTTAAATGATGGTTCTACTCTTAATAATATACAATGTGTTGTTGATTTCGAAAACACTTCTGAAGAAACTTTAAAGCACATTACAACTGGTGCTGCTGTTCATATTAAAGGAGAATTAGTAGAAAGTCAAGGTAAAGGTCAAAACGTTGAAATTGTTGTATCGTCTATTGAAATTTTAGGTGAAAGCGATCCAGAAACGTATCCTATTCAACCTAAAAAACACTCCTTCGAGTTTTTAAGAGAAAACGCTCATTTACGCACAAGAACAAACACTTTTAGCGCAGTTATGCGTTTAAGTTCTGCCTTATCCTTTGCAGTACATAAGTATTTTAAAGATAATGGTTTTTACCACATGCATACACCAATAATTACTGGTAGTGATGCAGAAGGTGCTGGTGAGATGTTTCGTGTTAGTACTTTAAACCAAAAAAATCCACCTTTAACAGATGATGGTGCTATAGACCATTCTAAAAATTTCTTTGGAAAAGACACAAACCTTACTGTTTCTGGTCAATTAGAAGCAGAAACCTATGCCATGTCTTTAGGTAAAGTTTATACGTTTGGACCAACGTTTAGAGCAGAAAACTCTAACACGTCTCGTCATTTATCAGAATTTTGGATGATTGAACCAGAAGTAGCCTTCATGGATTTAGCAGGAAATATGGATTTAGCAGAAGACTTTTTAAAATCTGTAATCTCTTATGTTTTAGAGCATAATGCAGAAGATTTAGAATTCCTAGACAAACGTTTATTAGACGAAGAGAAAACAAAACCTCAAGCTGAACGTAGTGAGTTATCATTAATTGAAAAATTAAAATTTGTAACAGAAAACAACTTTAAGCGCATTAGTTATACTGAAGCTATAGATATTCTTAAAAACTCTAAACCAAATAAGAAGAAAAAATTTAATTACATTATTGAAGAATGGGGAGCCGACTTACAGTCTGAACATGAACGTTTCTTAGTAGAAAAACATTTTAAATGTCCTGTAATTTTGTTCGATTATCCTGCAAATATTAAAGCCTTTTACATGCGTCTAAACGAAGACGAAAAAACAGTACGTGCTATGGATATTCTTTTTCCAGGAATTGGAGAAATGGTTGGTGGCTCCCAACGTGAAGAACGATTAGAAGTATTAAAAGAAAAAATGGGAGTTTTAGATATTCCTGAAGAAGAACTTTGGTGGTATTTAGACTTAAGAAAATATGGTACAGCAGTGCATTCTGGTTTTGGATTAGGATTCGAGAGACTTGTAATGTTTGCAACTGGAATGGGTAACATTAGAGATGTAATACCTTACCCAAGAACACCTCAAAATGCAGATTTTTAAAAGCATTAATAATTATTAAAACAATCTACTAAAATCCATATTGTAGATTGTTTTTTTTTATTTTAGTAATAATCTTAAATTAAATTATGCTTAAACAATATTTACAGTTTAAATTATCGCAGAAATTGTCTCCGCAACAAATTCAATTAATGAAATTGATACAGTTGCCTACACAAGCTTTTGAACAACGTTTAAAGCAAGAACTAGAAGAAAATCCTGCACTGGACACTGGAAAAGAAGAGAAAGAAGATGAGTATGAGGATATGGATAATTCTCAAGACGAATATAATGACAATGAAACTATTGAACCTGATGAAATTAATGTCGATGATTATTTAAAGGACGACGAAATTCCAGATTATAGAACAAGTGTAAATAATTATAGTGCAGACGATGATGAAAAAAGCATACCATATGCTTCAGGAACATCGTTTACTCAACATTTAAAAACACAATTAAATACTTATCGCTTAACAGATGAAGAGCGAGATATTGCAGAATTTTTAGTAGGAAGCGTAGACGAGAGTGGATACATAAGAAGAGAACTAAGTGATATTATGGACGATTTGGCCTTTACGCAAAATGTCTACACAGAAGAAGATAAAATTGAGAAAGTACTAAAAATAGTTCACCAATTGGATCCTGCAGGAGTTGGAGCAAGAAATTTACAAGAATGTTTAAGTATACAACTTGCTAGAAAAGAACAAGCACCAGATGTTGCCTTAGCCTCAGATATTATAAACAAAGCCTTTGAGCAATTCACAAAAAAGCATTATAAAAAGCTTATGGCAAAGTTTAATATTAGCGAAATACAGCTTAAGGATGCCATTCATGAAATAGAACGATTAAACCCAAAACCTGGAGGCAGTTATTCTGGAAACACTAGAATGATTGAACATGTTATACCAGATTTTGCTATTAAAATTGTGGATGGTGAATTAGAATTAACTTTAAATGGCAGAAATGCTCCTGAATTACATGTATCTCGTGAGTATAATAATATGCTTAAAGGTTACAAAGAATCTAAGGAAAAATCTAAAGCTCAAAAAGATGCAGTTATGTTTATTAAACAGAAACTAGATGCTGCAAAATGGTTTATTGAAGCTATACAACAAAGGCAGCAAACTTTATTTGTAACCATGAGTTCTATTATGCACTACCAGAAAGAATACTTTTTAACTGGTGACGAGCGTAATTTAAGACCTATGATTTTAAAGGATATTGCAGACGAAATTGAAATGGATGTTTCTACAGTGTCGCGTGTTGCCAATAGTAAATATGTAGACACACCTTATGGTACAAAACTAATAAAAGAGTTCTTTTCTGAATCTATGACCAACGATCAAGGCGAAGAAGTGTCTACCAGAGAGATTAAAAAAATTCTTGAAACTGTAATAGAAGAAGAAAACAAAAAGAAGCCTTTAACAGACGAAGCTTTAGCGAAAATTTTAAAAGAAAAAGGCTATCCTATTGCAAGAAGAACTGTTGCTAAATATCGTGAGCAACTGAATATTTCTGTAGCACGATTAAGAAAAGAATTATAAGGTTTATCTTTTAGATTAAAAACAATGAATTGGCTACTTAAAAGTATATCCTTCGTGTTTCATCCTATTATAATGCCTTTATTAGGCGTTATTTTCTATTTCACTAAGTCACCTAGATTTATACATAAAGAGGTCATGGAGGCTAAAATTATATCGCTTACAATACTCACAATTATTTTACCAATACTTTTATACTACTTACTAAAAACAATTGGCAAAACAGAATCCATATATCTTAAAACTACCAAGGAACGGGTTATACCATTGTCATTAAACGTTATTATATGTGTGTTAATAATAATACGTGTTTTACCAGATAATCAAATAATAGAATTGTATTATTTTTTTATTGGAATATTAATTTCCACAGTTGTTTGTTTAATTTTAGCACTATTAAAGTTTAAAGCAAGTATACACATGATAGCAATAGCTGGAGTTTTTATGTTTGCTATTGGTATTTCTTTACATTTTGGTAAAAACTTAAATGGATCTTTAGCTTTGTTTGCATTAATTGCAGGTGCCATTGCCACTTCTAGGCTACACCTAAATGCGCACACTAATATTGAGCTACTTTTTGGATTTTGTATAGGATTGTTTCCGCAATTACTAGTCTTACCTTATTGGCTATAAAATATAAAACTTCAAGCCAACCTTAATTGCATTAGCCTCTATTACTGTGCCACCTATCTTTGCGGAATCGTTAAAAATTGGATTTAAAGCGTAATACAGATAAAAATTCCAAGTATTATATCCAGTTCCAATAGTTAAACCATATTGCAAATTGTTTATAGCATCAATAGTTTTTAAATTTACATCTTGTGGAGTACCCTCAAATTTAGAGCTACTTGCAAAAACATAACTTAATTTAAATCCTGTATAAATACGCCAAAACTTATAATTTTCTGCAGTAGAAGTTCGCCATCTGTATTCTATTGGCATTTCTACCATATAGGTTGAAAACTTGTTTTTAGTAAAGGAAATTTCATCTTGATTAATTAATTGAAAGCTTTCTACTCCATTAGGGTCTTTAGTAATTTGAATGTTTTGATTGAAAGAATTTAAAGAAACACCTAAACCTATCCCAATGGCCTTATTTCTTCTTTTATTAATAGGCATGTCTTTAGTATAGCCAAAATGAAAACCTCCAGAAAACCCACTCTGTGATAGACCGCTTGGCTTTTTACCAATAAGGTTATAGGTTAGTCCAAAATAAAATTGATCTTCTTTATATAAAGAATCTATATCCTTAGTCTCTAAAGTAGATAAGTCTTGGGCAGAAATAAAGCTGCTGAAGAAAACAAGACATAAAAAAACTATATTATATTTCATATGTGAAAATCAACTTTTAATGGTAACAAGATAATAAAATACAAAGATTTAAGACAAATAAAAGGCGTTTTGAAATTTCAAAACGCCTTTTTATAAAAATTAAGAGTGTAATATTAATTTGTAACTGCATCACCTTTTTTAGTGGTGTAGTTTATTTTAAGTGCATTAGTTTTACGTAATTCTTGTTTAACATCGGTTAATACTCCCATTTTAGCATCTCTATCTACTTTTAAAGATACTGTAAGTGTTGGTATTAATTCTTCAGCTAAAGCAGCACGTTCTGCAGCAATAAATGCTTGAACTTGCTCTACACTTTGCAACTTATCATTTAATTGTATTCTGTCCTCTGTACCATAAGTATCTATATAATTAGAACTTGGTTTTCCAATGTATATGTAACTTATAGGTTTCTTTTTATCTAATTTTTCAATTTGGTTAGCTTTTGGTAATTGGTTTTGGATTTTTAAATTATCCTCCTTAATTACTGTTGCTACCATAAAGAAAAACAGAAGCATAAATACAATATCTGGTAAAGATGCTGTTGATATTGGAGGTAAACCTCCATCTTTTTTCTTTTTAAATTTAGACATAGTGTTTATGTTAACTTGTTAATCTCTTTTTGCTTCTGCTTCAGAAAATAATTGAGGTACAGCTTCTTTAATTGCTTCTAACTTTTCTTTCAAGCTTTCCTTTAACTTAGGATCTGTAATAGGATCTTGGTACATATCTGTTGCTTCAACAAAGTTCATTTCTAGACTTGGATAATCTTTTTTAAATTCACGATTTCTGATATCGTTATAAGCTGCAATAATCTCATTCTGAACAGTTATATAGGTTTTATAATCTGTTAACCTATCGTTAGCTAAAGAAATAACGGCTTTTTTAAAATTATCTGATGATTTAGGATCTCTATTCCCTTTACATCTTTTACAAGCATCTTCACCTTGTCCACCACCATTATCTAAAAATTGAAAAGCACGTGCTCTTAAATCTTTAATTGCGATAACTTCAGAGTCTCCTTTTGCTGTTAAAAGTATTTGATTATTACTATTTAAAGTAAGTGCAAAAATATTTTTTTCCTTAATCTGTACTTTCTCTTCTTTATCGTCTGGCTCCCAAGGCGGTAACTTTCTACTTAAACCAGAATCTGTTGCAATATCTGTAGTTACTAGAAAGAATATAAGTAATAAGAAGGCAATGTCAGCCATAGAGCCTGCATTAACTTCTGGTGCTGATCTTTTTGCCATAATTATTTAATTATTTTTTTAACTCCTGAAAATAGCATTGCTAAAATAGCAACAAAACTTAATATGTAAAATGATATTAAACCACCTCCTACAAGTCTAGACTCACCTTCTGTAGCAAATACATCATCGTAAGCATATACCTTACCCATCTCTGGAAATTCTTGACCTACTAAAGGATCTCCTCCAGAAACAAGGTAACCAATAATTAATATAGCAGCAAAAGCACCTACACCTATTAATGTGTTTTTAATGTTTCCACCACCACTAAACAAATTGGTAATTACAAAGAAGACTACTATTATAATTGCTAATATTAATATTATGTACGCTATTGAAGACATCGTCTCAAATAAAACGCCTTCACCTGAAGAAATAATATCTTTCGCTTCTTTTTCACCTGTCATTATAATACGAACAAGTCCAATAATACCTACTAAACTAAGTATTGCTACTACTATTTTTAAAATTTTATGCATAATTTTTATGTTTTTTAAAATTAGTTAATAGCTTATTTTTTATATCTCGATAACATATCCATTAAAGTGATAGAAGAATCTTCCATGTCATTCACTATGCTATCAATTTTTGCTACAATATAATTATAGAAAACTTGTAATATAATTGCTACAATAAGACCAAATACAGTTGTTAATAAGGCAACTTTAATACCACCTGCTACTAACGTTGCATCCATTCCACCTGCAGATTGAATTTTATCGAAGGCTTGAATCATACCTATTACTGTTCCCATAAACCCTAACATTGGTGCTAATGCGATAAATAATGATATCCAAGATACGTTTTTTTCTAATTGTCCCATTTGAACTCCACCATAAGCTACAACAGCTTTCTCAGCAGATTCTAAGCTGTCGTCTGCTCTATCTAAACCTTGATAGAAAATAGATGCTACAGGACCTTTTGTGTTTCTACATACTTCTTTTGCTGCTTCTATACCACCTGATTGTAGTGCGTCTTCAACATTTTGAGTTAACTTCTTAGTATTTGTAGAAGATAAATTTAAAAAGATAATTCTCTCGATAGCAATTGCTAATCCAAGAATTAAACATAATAATACAATTCCCATGAAACCTGGACCACCTTCAATAAAACGCTTTTTAAGCTCTTGATGGAAAGTTAAGTCTTCTTCTGCTGCATCATCTGTAGTTGCCGCCTCTTGAGTTGTAGCAACTGTAGTCGCAACTGTTGCTGCGTTTGTTG
Organism: Lacinutrix sp.; assembly: GCF_037625555.1. Classification (GTDB taxonomy): domain Bacteria; phylum Bacteroidota; class Bacteroidia; order Flavobacteriales; family Flavobacteriaceae; genus Lacinutrix. The sequence goes on along the minus strand of NZ_JASJHV010000008.1, from coordinate 6,519 downwards.
TTGCATTAGCTGTGCCAAATGCCATTAAAAATACTATGGCTAGGATAGAAAATAATCTTTTCATTTGTTTTGTTCTTAATTTTTATTAATTAGTTAAAGTCTTAAAGATATAAAAAATGGAATTAAAAAATAAAATAATAACAGTGGTTGTAGAAATTTATTTACTTCTACTATTATTAGTTATATTAATTTCCATCTTCAAATAAAATGAAAAAAAGTTTAAGGCTCAAATTTTTGACTGTTAATTTTAAGTCATTTCTCCTCTTAAAGCAGTTTCATATATAGTTTTAAACAAGTTAGGAGAAATATTTTGTCCTAATAAATACATTAATTTACAAATTGCAGCTTCGGTTGTGATGTCTTTTCCAGAAATTAAACCTATTTTTTTTAGTTTTTCACTTGTTTCATATTGTCCCATCATCACACTTCCTCCAGAACATTGTGTTATATTAATAATGTGTATTCCTTTTTTTATGGTTTCTTTTAATAATGAAATAAACCAATCTTCGGTTGAGCAGTTTCCTGCACCATAGGTTTCAATAATTACTCCTTTAAGTTTTGGAGTATTCAATACAGACATCAACAACTGTTCCGAAATACCAGGAAATAATTTTATTAAGGCAATATTTTTATCTAAATCTTTATGAACTAGTAAATTTTTTCTCGCATTTGGCTTAAACAAAGCATCGTTATTTACCTTTAAATGCACACCAGATTCTGCTAAATCTGGGTAGTTTAAACTTGCAAAAGCTTCAAAATGTTCTGCATTAATTTTTGTTGTTCTATTTGCTCTGTATAATTTATACTCAAAATACAAACAGACTTCTTTAATTATTGGTTTGTTATAATGTTGTAAAGATGCTACTTGAATAGAAGTAATTAAGTTTTCTTTAGCATCTGTGCGTAAATCTCCAATTGGCAATTGCGATCCTGTAAAGACTACTGGTTTTGCTAAATACTCTAACATAAAGCTAAGTGCAGAGGCTGTATAACTCATAGTATCGCTACCATGTAAAACCACAAAACCATCAAAAGCATTGTAGTTACTTTCTATGACTTCTGCTATTTCCACCCAATATTTAGGTTCCATATTACTAGAATCTATGGGTGTTTTAAATGAAAATGTTTCAATATTACAATCTAATAATTTTAGCTCTGGTATTCTAACTAATAAATTATCGAAATCAAATGCACGTAAGGCTCCTGTTTCTGAATCTTTTATCATACCAATAGTTCCACCAGTATATATAAGGAGTATGTTTGGGATTGTTTTTGTCATAATTAAGCGCTTACTCTTTGCTAGATTCCAAAAACCGCTTTAGAATTCTCTGTTGTAATATCGGCAATCTTTTCTTCGGAAGTATTATAGATTTCCGAAAGCTTTTCTACAACCTTTAGTATGTAGCTGCTTTCATTTCTTTTTCCTCTAAAAGGTTTTGGTGCTAAATAAGGAGAATCGGTTTCTAGAACAATGTGTTTTAAATCAATTTCATTTAAAAACTGATCTATTTTTCCATTTTTAAAAGTTGCTACACCACCAATTCCTAATTTCATGTTATAAGAGATGGCTTGATGTGCTTGTTGTAAAGTTCCTGTGAAACAATGAAATATCCCATAAAGGTCATCACTTTTTTCTTCTTCTAATATTTTAAAAATCTCATCGAAGGCTTCTCTACAATGTATTACAATTGGTAATTTATGTTTTTTTGCTAGTTGTATTTGAAACCTAAAGGCTTCTTGCTGTATTGGCAAAGTCGTTTTATCCCAATATAAATCTATACCTATTTCTCCAACTGCATAGAATTTATGTTTGTTAAGCATTTCTTCTACATGAGCTAACTCGTCTTTAAAATCCTCTTTTACATGAGTTGGGTGCAAACCCATCATTAAAAAAACATTGTCTGGATACTCTTTCTCTAACTGTAACATAGATGCTGTGTAAGTAGAATCTATTGCTGGTATAAATAGCCTAATTATGTTAGCATTTAGTGTGCGTTGCATCATTTCTGCTCTATCTTCATCAAAGGCTTCACTGTAAAGATGTGTATGTGTGTCTGTAATAATCATGTTGTAAAAATAAAAAAGTCATCGGTTTAAAGATGACTTTTAATACAATAATTAAATGTTTTATATTTTTAAATATAAAGATGAAGCTTACTCTAACTTATTTAAAAGTTTCTGTGCTTCTTTATAGTCGTCTGAATCTTCAGGAATTTGTTTTAGTAGCACTATTGTAGCATCAATATTTCGTTGTTTCAACCTACTTAATGCTTAGAACCACAAGGCTTTATCTTTATACACTGATTTTCCATTTATTAGTTTATTTAAATCGGTATCTGCTATTGTATAATTATCATGAAAAAATCAACAATACTATTTATTTTAATATTTGCTCTAGGTGTTTTTAGTTGTTTTCATTGAGTTGGTTTATTAAATTATTTACCGTGTATACTAATCTTATTGCTCTCTTTTGTCTTTTCTGATTTATCCTTAAATTTAATGAATTGTAAACTTAAGCCGTGTAAAAAAAATTGCTGGTTTTAGCTTACTTGCAAAAATCCTCGCGGATTTTCTTGTTTTGCGCTTTATTAGCTCTGTAAATACTCCGCATTAGCACTATGACATCTCTCTTTAAATCTTGCCCCAAAGTGTATTTGTATTCTTTGGAAAAGTCTTTGGTTAAGCTATAAATTAATAAAGTGAGTTTGTACACGTCTTTAAAAAACGGGTAAATCATAATAAAGTGCCATACTATGTCATTTAAATATAAAATGGAGGGCAAGGCCCTCCATTTTTAAAAAAATTACCGCTACGCTGCAAAGTACCAATAACAATTAAAATAGATAAATAGTTAAAAAGCCCGAACAGCCCGAACATTGATCGAGACGTTCTTATTGAAACTTTGTTGCCAACCATCTCCTAAATCCTCTAGCCACGCAGTGCAGATAGCGTGCTCCGAAGAACTCCAATAGCTGTCAGTAGCAAAACCGCCAACATTTCCTAATCCTAAAGCGTTTCCTTGTAGAGATTTTAAATGCATAGTCTAATAAAATAGGCTGTTAAGAAAGACATAAATATAAGAAAAGTATAGCTATTTTTAGAGAAAGTTGTATTTTTGATAAAATTTGTTGAAGCGAACACGTCTTATACTTAATAATGGATAAATATTCCTTTTTAAACGCAGCACATACAGCATACTTTGCTGATTTATACGAACAATACATAGAAAATCCTGATTCTGTAGAACCAAGTTGGAGAGCCTTTTTTCAGGGTTACGACTTTGGTAGTGAAAACTATGGCATGGATGGAGACATTGTAGAAGGTGTTTCTACGCAAATTCCAGAGCATGTTCAAAAAGAATTTCAGGTTGTTAAATTAATAGATGGTTATAGAACCAGAGGTCACCTTTTTACCAAAACAAATCCAGTTCGTGCAAGACGTAAATATTCACCAACACTAGAAATTGAAAATTTTGGGTTGTCTGAAACTGACTTAGATACTGTTTTTAATGCAGGAGATATTTTAAGTATAGGAGCACAAACTCTTCGTGAGATACGTAAACATCTAGAAGCCATTTATTGTGATTCTATAGGTGTTGAATATATGTATATTAGAGATCCAGAGCGCATGCAATGGATACAAAACAAACTAAACCAAAACGATAACCAACCTAGTTTTTCTTCAGAAGAAAAAAAACATATTCTTAAAAAGCTTAATGAAGCTGTTTCTTTTGAAAGCTTTTTACATACTAAGTATGTAGGCCAAAAGCGTTTTTCTCTAGAAGGAGGAGAATCTTTAATTCCGGCTTTAGATGCTTTAATTGAAAAAGCATCAGAGTATGATGTAAAAGAATTTGTAATGGGAATGGCACATCGTGGTCGTTTAAGTACATTAACAAATATTTTTGGTAAATCTGCTAAAGATATATTTAGTGAGTTTGATGGTAAAGATTACGAGCTAGAGGTTTTTGATGGTGATGTAAAGTACCATTTAGGTTGGACAAGCGATCGAATAACAGATGCAGGAAAAAAAATAAACTTAAATATTGCTCCAAACCCTTCTCACTTAGAAACTGTAGGAGCAGTAGTAGAAGGAATAACAAGAGCAAAGCAAGACGATAAATACCCAGAAAATCCATCTCAAGTATTACCAATAGTAGTTCATGGAGATGCAGCAATTGCTGGACAAGGTTTAGTGTACGAAATTGTACAAATGGCTCAATTAGATGGTTATAAAACTAACGGTACCATTCATATAGTAGTAAATAATCAAATAGGTTTTACCACCAATTATTTAGATGCAAGATCAAGTACTTATTGTACAGATGTTGCAAAAGTAACATTGTCACCAGTACTTCATGTAAATGCAGATGATGTAGAAGCAGTAGTTCATGCAGTATTATTTGCACTTCATTTTAGAATGAGATATAAGCGAGATGTTTTTATTGATTTGTTAGGATATAGAAAATATGGACATAATGAAGGAGATGAACCAAAATTTACACAGCCTCTATTATACAAAGCAATCTCAAAGCATAAAAATCCTAGAGATATTTACGCAGCAAAACTAATTGAAGAAGGTGTTATTGATAATACATATGTTTCAAAATTAGAAGAAGACTATAAAAATGCTTTAGAAGAAAAATTAGTCGATTCTCGTAAAATAAAGAAGACAGAGATTACACCATTTATGAGTAATGAGTGGGTAAACTACTCTACTGCTGAAGAAGATGGTATGATGCAGCCTCTAGATACTTCATATTCTAAAGAAGAATTGACAAAAATCACGAAAGTACTGTCTAGCCTTCCAAAGGATAAAAAGTTTATTAGAAAAATATCCCGTCTTATAGAATCTAGACAAACAATGTTTGACGAAGACAGATTAGATTGGGCTATGGCAGAGCATTTAGCTTATGCTTCGCTTTTAGAAGAAGGCTATGATGTTAGAATTTCTGGTCAAGATGTAGAAAGAGGAACTTTCTCGCATAGACATGCCGTTGTAAAAGTAGAAGACAGTGAAGAAGAAATCATCCTTCACAATAATTTAAGTGATACTCAAGGAAAATTCTTTATTTATAACTCTTTATTATCAGAATATGGAGTAGTAGGTTTCGATTATGGTTATGCAATGGCAAGCCCAAAAACATTAACTATTTGGGAAGCACAATTTGGAGATTTTAGTAATGGTGCACAAATTATGTTAGACCAATATATCTCTGCAGCAGAAGATAAATGGAAACTACAAAATGGTTTAGTAATGTTATTGCCTCATGGTTATGAAGACCAAGGAGCAGAACACTCTTCAGCTAGAATGGAACGTTATTTACAACTGTGTGCAAAAGATAATATGTTTGTTGTAGATTGTACAACACCAGCAAATATGTATCATTTGTTACGTAAACAAATGAAAGCTAATTTTAGAAAGCCGTTAATTGTCTTTACACCAAAGAGTTTATTACGTCATCCCTTAGTTGTTTCTAGTGTAGATGAAATAGCGAATGGAAGTTTTAAAATGTTAATAGATGATGAAAAGGCAAAGGCAGACAAAGTAAAAACGTTAGTTTTTGTAACTGGTAAATTTTATTACGATTTATTAGAAGAACAAGAAAACTTAGGAAGAGGAGATGTTGCTTTAGTAAGAGTAGAACAACTATTTCCATTACCAATAGAAGATATTAGAAATACAATAAGTAAATATAAAAATGCAGACGATGTTGTTTGGGCTCAAGAAGAGCCAAGAAATATGGGAGCATACAGCCATATGTTAATGCATTTAGATGAAGCAAAAACATTTAGAGCAGCAAGCAGAAGACCTTATGGAGCACCTGCAGCTGGTAGTTCTGTAAGATCTAAAAAACGACATAAAGAGGTTATTGATTTTGTGTTCGATAAGACCAAGAACAATCAGCGTTAAACCATTAAAATTAAATATTATGAAAAGAACATTTTTATTAGTAGTTGCAATTTTAAGTTTTTCATTAAGCTTTGCACAAACAGAAAAAGCAAATTATAAAGAAGCGGTTTCAAGTTTTCAAGAAAACTATAACAATGGTGATTTTGAAGGTATTTATAATATGTTAAATACTAATTTTCAAAAGATATTAACTTTAGAAAAAACAAAATTATTCTTTAAAACAAATATAAATGCTGAAGCCTTAGGGAAAATAAAAGCAGTAGAATTAAAAGAAATTATTAGAACAGGACATAGTTATAAAGTAAGTTTCGAAAACGGAGTTGGAGAAGCATTCTTTCTTTTAGATGATAATAATAAAATTAGTGGTTTACAAATGTATCCCCCAAAACAATAAAACAAGAGTCACCACAAGACATTAAAACAAAATTACATTACGATATCGTCATTTTTATTATATAGAAGAAATTGTTTGGAATTGTATGTTTATATTTAGATATAATAGAGTTAATAAATTAGGTAAAAAGTTTTTATATAAGTTCGATTTAGAAATTGAACAAATTAAAGTTTTGAATTAGAATAAAAAGTAGTTAGTTATGTCAAAAAAAA
>NZ_JASJHV010000007.1:0-14084 GCF_037625555.1 Lacinutrix sp. | reverse complement strand
CAAGGCATCTAAAGAACCTCTTTTATCGAATTTATTAATAGCCACAAGATCTGCAAAATCTAGCATGTCGATTTTTTCTAATTGTGTTGCAGCTCCAAATTCTGGTGTCATTACATACAAAGCAACATCACTGTGCTCCATAATTTCCGTATCACTTTGTCCTATTCCTGATGTTTCAAGAATAATAATATTGTATTCTGCTGCTTTTAAAACTTCTATAGCTTCGTTTACATATTTTGATAATGCTAAATTACTTTGTCTTGTTGCTAAACTACGCATATAAACGCGTGGCGAATTAATAGCATTCATACGAATTCTATCTCCTAAAAGTGCACCACCTGTTTTACGTTTTGAAGGATCTACAGATACTAAACCAATGGTTTTTTCTGGAAAATCTATTAGAAAACGACGTACAAGTTCATCTACTAAAGATGATTTTCCTGCACCACCAGTTCCTGTTATACCTAAAACTGGTGTTTTAGACGTTTTATTTTTTAAATGAATAGCCTCTAAAGCACCTTTAGCAACTTCTGGAAAGTTTTCTGCTGATGAAATAACACGAGCTATTGCTTTAGGATTTTTAGTAGGAAGCATTTCTACTTCGTTACTTAATTGGTCTCCAATAGCAAAATCTGATTGTTGAACCAAATCGTTAATCATGCCTTGCAATCCCATTTCACGACCATCGTCTGGCGAATAAATTCGTGAAATACCATAATCCATTAATTCTTTTATTTCTGATGGCAAAATTACACCACCACCTCCACCGAAGATTTTAATATGTTCTGCTCCTCTTTCTTTTAAAAGGTCGTACATATATTTAAAATACTCATTATGTCCACCTTGATAAGACGTTAAACAAATAGCATTTGCATCTTCTTGAATAGCAGTGTTTACGACCTCATCTACACTTCTATCATGACCTAAATGAATAACCTCAACTCCTGTTGATTGGATTATACGTCTCATAATATTTATTGACGCATCATGACCATCAAACAAGGCTGCTGCAGTTACTATTCTAATTTTATATTTTGGTTTGTAAGGTATGGCTTGTATCATTCGTAAAATACATTCGGATTTGAGGTTGCAATTTACGGAATATTCAAAAAATATCACTAATTTTTAATGATTGTTTAAGGTTTGCAAAAGTGATTGAGGCTTTGTTGAAGCTCCTCGCAGAGAGCGACTGCCAAAAGCACGGTATTTTATTAAAACTGTGTAGTGCGCGAAACAGTTTTAACAAAATATTTGCCCAAATAATGTTTACTTTTATAGCCTAATAAAACAAACAATGAAAAGATTTATAGCTTTATTTTTAATATTTAATTTAACAGCTTGCGCAGAATTACAGCAGGTAGTAAACCAATTACCACAAGGAAATGGAGGAATCTCTGCCTTGGATACTGGTAATGGATTGAGACAGGCTTTAGATTTTGGGATAGATAAACAGGTTAGTAAACTAACACAGAAAGACGGTTTTTATAATAACCAATTGGTTAAAATTTTACTTCCTCAAGAATTACAAAAAGTAGATAAAGCTTTAAGAGACATTGGCTTAGGAAGTTTAGCAGACGATGGTATAAAAATATTAAATCGTGCTGCAGAAGATGCTGTTAGTGAGGCAACACCCATATTTATTGATGCCGTAAAAGGCATTACTTTTAATGATGCCAAAACTATTTTATTAGGAAATAAAGATGCTGCTACTCAATATTTAAACAGTAAAACGCAAACTGCACTTTACGCTAAATTTAATCCTGTTATTAAAAATAGTTTTGCAAAAGTTGGTGCAGATCAAATTTGGGCAAACTTAATTAATAAGTATAATGCAATTCCTTTTACAAGTAATTTTAATCCAGATTTAACAGATTATGTTACTACTCAAGCCTTAAATGGTGTCTATAAAATGATTGCAGTAGAAGAGCTGGAAATTAGAGAAAAAGTATCTTCAAGAACTACTGGTTTATTGCAAAAAGTTTTTGCTTTGCAAGATTAATTATAAAACAACAATACTTAAAGCCATTAAACACTAGTATTTAGAGGCTTTTTTTTGTTTTATGTTTACAAACAATCCACCCTAACTTGCTAATTACCAATATTAAATTTAAATTTCTAACTCAAAACTAACCATGAGCAGAAATACTTTATTAAAAACACACCAAGAAAAACTAAACAAACGCTATAAACAATTAGCAGAGCAAGCCTATAATTTAAGGCAAACTGACCATGCGCTTAGTGATGATTCTGAATTTAAGGCAATGAAGCTTTTACATAAATTAAATCAGATTAAGTTTTTATCTAGAGAGTACTCACAATCTATTTCTTAATGTTTTAAAGTAATTGAATGCTTTTATAAGTCGTGAGCCATACCATGAAAAATATTCTCCATCTACAAATATGATTTTTGCGTGATTGGAAACACTACCTACTTCTAATACGTGCTCATCTTTAAAAGGATATGGCTCACTAGACAATAACACCAATTCTGGATCACCTTGTTCTTTTAATCCTTTTAGTTCTACTTCTGGATAACGTTCTATATTATTATAAATATTTTCGAACTTATTTAACTCTAATAAATGATTTATAAAAGTGCCACTTCCTGCTACAATCCATGGTTTTCGCCAAATAAAATAAGCTGCTTTTAAAGTAGGTTTGTCTTTTACAAAAGCTTTAAAGTCTTTTAAGTTATAATTTATTTTATCTGAGATTTTTATTGCCCTTGTAGGCTTGTCGAAGATTATTCCATATTGTTTTATAAGCTCTAAACAATCGTCTATTGTTACAATATCTGACACATGAGTATTACAAATAGATTGACAAAGCTCAACAATTTCTATTGTATTTTCTTCTTTATTACAGAGAATTATATCTGGTTTTAAGGCAATTATTTTATCTATATTAATTTGTTTTGTGCCTCCTATTATTTTTTTCGTGCTCTTAAAATGAAATGGATGTACGCAAAATTTTGTGATACCAACTATAGAATCTTCTAATCCTAAATCGTAAAGTAATTCGGTTTGAGATGGAACAAGACTTATAATTCGCTTTGGAGTGCTATTAAGTTTAATATGTCTTCCTATTTGATCTATAAATTTCATTCTAGAGATTGCTTAGTCCTTGTAGTGCGTCTACTTATTTAAAATTGCTTTCATTTGCTCTTGTAACTCTAAGGCATCTAAAGCAGCAGCTTGTGCAAAATCTTTGTTTTTTGAAGCATAGATGGTTCCTCTAGAAGAGTTTATAAGTAGTCCAACATTCTCACTCATTCCGTATTTACAAACCTCTTGCAGATTTCCGCCTTGCGCTCCAACTCCTGGAACTAATAAAAAGTTATTTGGGACAATTTTTCTAATTTCTGCAAAATATTCGGCTTTGGTTGCGCCAACTACATACATTAAATTTTCTGAGTTTTCCCAGCTTTTAGAGGTCTCTAAAACCTGTTTGTATAATTCATTATTATTGACGCTTAGTGTCTGAAAATCGAATGCGCCTTTATTAGATGTTAACGCTAACATAATGGTATGCTTGTTTTTAAAAGCGAGAAAAGGCTCTACTGAGTCTTTTCCCATATATGGTGCAACAGTAACACTGTCGAACGCTAAATCTTCGAAAAAAGCTTTAGCATACATTGTACTTGTATTACCTATATCTCCACGCTTTGCGTCTGCAATGGTAAAAATTTCTGGATGGTTATAGTTTAAATATTGAATCGTTTTTTCTAATGCTTGCCAACCTTTAATACCATAGGCTTCGTAAAACGCTGTATTTGGTTTGTAGGCTACACAGAGATGATGAGTAGCATCTATTATAGCTTTATTAAACTCAAAAATTGGGTCTTTGGAGTCTAATAAATGTTTTGGGATTTTATTTAAATCGACATCTAATCCTATACATAGAAAAGAGTTCTTTTTTTTAATTTGCGTTGTTAGTTCTTGTGTCGTCATTTACTTTAAATATAAACTCTGTCTCTAATACAGAATGACATATAATTTCAATTTACTTTATAAAAAAAGCCTCGAAAAAAAAGAGGCTTGTGTTTATTATACTTTAAATTTAGACTTCCCTTTTTTGTAAATAGGAATTTTTAGTCCTAAATATACATTTGTAGCCTTACTTTCGCTAGATAGTAAATTTGTTAATACTGTATTTGAGCCTAAAAATAATGGTCCTGCTCTAAAACCAAAACCAGCATTAAAACCACTATAATCCATAATACTTAATGGCACAAAGACACTAAACCATTTTCTTTCAAAACGTGGTGTTACTACTAAAGAGTTATCTATTTTATTTGTGTTCAACTCTGTTGCTTTACGCAAAGATAAATCTGTACGAAGGTTTATAAAAAACTGTGTATCTAAGTTATAATCTGCCGTAAGATGTAATGCTGTTGGAAGATTTACTTTTGTAAAATCTCTAGATCCAGTTCTAGTATAAAGGTTGTTTAATTTATCTTCAAAATCCTCTTCAGACTCAAAAGTAATTTCATCTACTGTATTTGTAATGTCGTATGTATTTGCATCTGCATCTTTATAATTAATACTTCCAATATCTGTAATACTTACACCAATTTTTAATTTATAATTAGATCTTGAATCATTTTCTAAATCTGTTGCCTTTGGTCTCCATTCATAAATAAAACCTAAGTCTGCTCCAAAACCATTAGAACCACTTTCAATTTCAAAATCATCTCCATTTTCACTTAAACCTTTTGAGCTTCCATACTCAATTTGACCTGTTGTACTAATTGTACCTAATGCTGGAGCAAAACCATCTGCATCGAAATCTACAGATAAATTACTACCTTTAGTATATGCGTTTCCTAAACCTTGCAAATATTTAAATGTTACACCACCTTTTAAGTAGTGCTGCTCTTTATCTATTAAAGTTCTTCCGTAAACTACACCAAACTCTGCCCAAGCATGGAGTGTTGATGTAAATTCGTCTTCTGTTAGGCTAAAGTCGTTTCCTGAATCGAAATCATCTTCGAAAGCATCAAACAGCTCTCCTTTAATTTCATTTACATTAAAAAATGCTCTGGCTCTTGTAATAATACCAACACTATGTTTTGGAGATAAATTAAACATAAAAGATGGGCCCATTACATCTGTATTTATAACGAAATTGTTATTATCTTTTGCTGTGAAACTTGAATTTTCAATGTCGTCTGTACCTTCAAATAAATCACTAAAGTCTAAAACAAAGTAATCGTTATTAAAACTTGCGTTTGCAGAAACTAAATTAATTTCACTTCTAAATTTAGAACCAGTTACATTAGCTGGGTTTAGGGTTAAACTGTGTAATCCTGAATAATTGTCTGACAAATACCCAAAGTAGTTTTGTGCAGATGTAAGATTAACAAATAATAAAAACAAAAATGCGGTTAGAATTCTCATAGTAGTTGTGGTTGGTTGATTAAATAGCTGGTTTTTTTAAATGATGTCACTATTCGCTTTTAACTTCTCTGTATTATCTGCGAGTTGTAATTCGTCTATTATTTTTTGAATATCTCCATTTACAATGTTTTGAAGATCGTAGAGTGTTAATCCTATTCTATGGTCTGTAACTCGTCCTTGAGAATAGTTATAAGTTCTAATTTTTGCACTTCTATCTCCAGAGGTTACCATTGTACCTCTTAAAGCAGCATCTTCTTCATTTTTTTTAGCAAGCTCTAAATCATATAAACGGGAGCGCAATACTTTGAATGCTTTTTCCTTATTCTTATGTTGCGATTTTTGATCTTGACATTGGGCAACTAATCCTGTTGGTATGTGTGTTAAACGCACAGCTGAGTATGTTGTATTTACAGACTGTCCTCCTGGTCCAGATGAACAGAAAAAATCTACTCTTACCTCTTTTGGATTAATTTCTACATCAAATTCCTCGGCTTCTGGAAATACCATAACGGTTGCAGCACTTGTGTGAACACGACCTTGAGTTTCGGTTTGCGGTACTCTTTGCACACGATGCACGCCTGCTTCAAATTTTAAGGTTCCGTAAACATCGTCTCCAGAAACTTCAAACTGGATTTCTTTAAATCCGCCATTTGTACCTTCGCTATAATCTACAGTATCTACCTTCCAACCTCTACCTTCGCAATACTTGGTATACATTCTATACAAATCTCCTGCAAAAATACTAGCTTCATCTCCTCCAGTTCCTGCTCGTAATTCTACTACTGCATTCTTGGCATCTGTAGGATCCTTTGGTATTAATAATACTTTAATTTCTTCGTCTAAAAGCGGAAGTCCTTCTTTTGATTCATCATATTGCATTTTAGCCATATCTACCATTTCTGGATCGCTACTATTTGCAATTATTTCTTCTGCTTCTGCTAAATTATTTGTAAGCTCTAAATATTGCTCACGTTTATCCATTAATAAACGTAAATCTTTATATTCTCTATTTAATTCAACGTAGCGTTTTTGATCTGTAATAATATCTGGTTGAATGATTAAATCACTTACCTCATCAAATCGTTGTTTTACTATTTGTAATTTCTCTAACATCTATCTCTAAAATTGTTACACAAAAATACGATAATTTATGAATTAGCAATGGTTTATAACATGTTTCAGCTTTTGAAAAATATTACATAAAAATTTACGTTATAATCTATATGCTAAACCAATTTCGCGCTTTATTATTTTATTATAGACCTATGTCTATATGGTCTTATATAGTTACGCTATTGTTAACTATTTATAGCCCAAAAATAGTTAGCGCATTATTAACTAAGCTATTTTTAACGGCTTTGTTTTGGCTAATGATTAACGATAGAGATATTAGAAAAAAACTTAAATTTTATAAAATGGTTGATGTTTCTAATTTTAAACTAGTAGTTAGTCTCTACTTAATAGATTGCTTTGTAACCTGTAGCTTCCTATTACTGATAAAAGGTTTTATTTAATTAATATTCTTGCAAAGAATAGTCTTCAATATTTGAATTTTTATTTTCAGAGTACAATATGATAAAATATAGAGATATCATATAAAACAAGGTATCGAAATAAAAAGCTGAATGACCATTTAAATAATAGGCTATAAACCAGCTAGCATCTGAGAGAATTAATGAAAATATAAATAATATAGAGAATGCTTAGAAGAGTATCTAGAATGATAATTTATCGCCATAATACACATTAAGACATTTATTGAACCGTAAATAATATATAAAACACTTTCGTTATAATCTTCAATTTTTAAAAACGTAGTCCAAACAGTTTGATACACTAAAAATAAATTAAGCGCAACTACAATTACCACAAATAAAAATATTGGCTTTTTAACCTCTTTAATTTTTACCTTCCTAATAACTTCATTTATAATAAAAGAATATGCAATAAGTTTAACAACTGGACCGATAATGCTTATGTAACCATTCTCATAATTAATTGCAAGCACATCTACAATAACAAGGAATATGAAAGCAAAAGTGATATTTTTATTTTTTACATTTTTTTGCATTAAAAAAACCAAAAAATAAATACAAATAGAAATTATTCGTATTAATCGTCTTTCAAAATGACCATAATTAAAGATCACGAAGGCATTGACTAAAATCAATACTATAAAAAGTAAGAGAAGCGTTTTTTTAAACAAGTTTGTGAGCTATTATTACACTAAATATAGTAAAATAAACACTCTGTATTTATTTTTGATTATGTTTTTTTGGTTCTAAACAACTAATTTTAAAGGAAATATGAATAATATTATTACTTTTTTTTGAAAGAAAATTATAATTAAAGCATTATAATACATAGTACTCAAGAGAAGAATATTCACCTGTTTTATTACACAATAATAAATAGTATTACTTGGCAATTAGTAAATAAATGTCCCAAATGGACTATCTATTGTAAGCTTTTTATTTTCTGAAGCCTCAACTCGTCCAACAATTTGTGCATTTACATTAAAAGATTTTGAAATAGTAATGATTTCATCTGCAATTTCAGGAGAAACATACAGTTCCATTCTATGTCCACAATTAAAAACCTGATACATTTCTTTCCAATCTGTTTTAGATTGTTCTTGTATTAATTTAAATAGTGGTGGAATTGGGAATAAATTATCTTTAACAATATGTAAATTATCTATAAAATGTAGGATTTTGGTCTGTGCTCCTCCAGAACAATGCACCATTCCATGTAAAGTTTCAGAATTAAATTTTGATAAAATTTCTTTTATTATTGGAGCGTAAGTTCTTGTTGGTGACAACACCAACTTTCCAGCATCTATTGGGCTGTTTTCAACTGAATCTGTTAATTTTATTTGTCCAGAATACACTAAATCTTCTGGAACTGCTGCATCAAAACTTTCTGGGTATTTTTTTGCTAAGTAATTATTAAATACATCATGTCGTGCAGAAGTTAAACCATTACTTCCCATACCTCCATTATATTCTTTCTCGTATGTAGCTTCCCCAAAACTTTCTAAACCAACTATTACATCACCTGCTTTTATATTAGCATTATCAATAACATCGCTACGCTTCATTCTGGCAGTAACAGTAGAGTCTACAATTATGGTACGAACTAAATCACCAACATCTGCTGTTTCACCTCCTGTAGAATGAATAGTCACTCCAAAAGTTTTTAAATCCTCAATAAGCTCTTCAGTTCCATTAATTATTGCAGAAAGCACCTCACCAGTAATTAGGTTTTTATTTCTTCCTATTGTAGAGGACAACATAATATTATCTGTTGCTCCAACACATAACAAATCGTCAATATTCATAATTAAAGCGTCTTGAGCAATACCTTTCCAAACAGAAACATCTCCAGTTTCTTTCCAATACATATAAGCTAATGCACTTTTTGTACCTGCTCCATCTGCGTGCATTATTAAACAATAATCATCGTCGTTAGTAAGATAATCTGGAACTATTTTACAAAACGCCTTTGGAAACAAACCTTTATCTATATTTTTTATAGCATTATGCACATCTTCCTTTGATGCTGAAACACCTCTTTGACTGTAACGTTTACTTATTTCCGAACTCATAATTATATATTGAAATGCAAAGATAGTTTTATTAGTAGTTATACCAAATGAACTTTTTAATAACCAATTAAACAAGTTCCTACTTAGTAAAAAGTAATTCTCTGTATTTTGTTAGTGGCCAAAGCTCATCATCTACCAATAGCTCTAACTTATCGCAATGGTATCTAATATCTGTAAATAAAGGCTTTACTTTATTACAATACAAAACTGCTTTCTTTTCAGAATTTTGATCTTTATTTGCCTCTTTTCGCTCTTCTGTCATTTTAGTTACATTAGAGTTTATTGCAGCAATATGACCTGAGATCTCTTCAATTAAGTTAAGTTGTTCTTTTGCTAATTTTCTAAAATCATTACCATAAATCTCTTTTAATCCTTTTACATTTTCAATTAATATATTTTGGTACTTTACAGCTGTTGGCACAACATGGTTTCGTGCAATATCGCCTAAGACACGGCTTTCTATCTGAATACGAAGAACATACTCCTCAACTTCAATTTCATAACGTGCTTGAGATTCAACTTTATTCATGACTCCTAACGTTTCAAAAATCTCTAATGTTTTTTTAGACACTTTAGCCTTTAAAGCTTCTGGAGTAGTTTTATTATTACTCAATCCTCTTTTCTTAGCTTCTTTCTCCCATTTTTCTCCATAGCCATTTCCTTCAAATAAAATATTCTTAGATTTTTTTATGTACTCTCGTAAAATATTAAAGATGGCATCGTCTTTTTTCATATCCCTTTTATCGATTAAAGCATCTACTTCTACTTTAAAATCTATTAATTGCTTTGCCACAATACTGTTTAATACCGTCATTGGATTTGCACAATTTGCTGAAGAACCAACTGCTCTAAATTCAAATTTATTACCCGTAAAGGCAAAAGGAGACGTTCTATTTCTATCTGTATTGTCTAATAAAACATCAGGGATTTTCCCTACAACATTAAGTTTAAGATCTGTTTTTTCTTCTGGAGAGAGTTTTCCGCTGGTAACATTCTCTAATTCATTTAAAGTTCGCGTTAATTGCTCTCCAATAAAGACTGAAATAATAGCAGGAGGCGCTTCATTCGCACCTAACCTATGATCATTACTTGCCGAAGCTATTGCTGCACGAAGCAACTCTTCGTTTTCTTGAACTGCCTTTATAGTATTAATAAAAAAGGTTAAAAACTGAAGATTACTCATTGGTGTTTTACCAGGCCCTAATAAATTAATACCTGTATCTGTACTTAAACTCCAATTATTATGTTTACCAGAACCGTTAACTCCTGCAAATGGTTTTTCGTGAAATAAGACTTTAAAATTATGTCTATCAGAAATTTTCTCCATAACATCCATTAGTAAAGAGTTGTGATCTACAGATAAATTAACCTCATCATAAATAGGTGCTAATTCAAACTGGTTTGGTGCCACTTCATTATGTCTGGTTTTAACCGGAATACCCAATAGCATACATTCTACCTCTAAATCTCTCATATATGCCATAGCACGATTAGGTATGGTTCCAAAGTAATGATCATCTAACTGCTGGCCTTTAGCAGGAGAATGACCAAGTAATGTTCTTCCTGTATGAACGATATCTGGTCTAGACATCGCCAAATCTCTATCTATTAAAAAATATTCTTGCTCCCAACCCAAAGATGCATTTACTTTTTTTACATTTTTATCAAAATATTTACACACTGCTACAGCTGCACTATCAACAGCTTGTAGCGCTCTTAATAAGGGTGTTTTATAATCTAAAGCCTCTCCTGTATAACTTACAAACACTGTTGGTATACATAAAGTTGTGCCATATATAAAAGCTGGTGATGTAGGATCCCAAGCGGTATATCCTCTTGCTTCAAAAGTATTCCTAATTCCTCCATTTGGAAAACTAGACGCATCTGGTTCTTGCTGCACTAATTGTCCTCCTCCAAATTTTTCTATCGCCAAACTTCCTCCAATAGTTTCAAAAAAAGCATCGTGCTTTTCTGCAGTAGCTCCAGTTAATGGCTGAAACCAATGTGTATAATGGGTCGCTCCTTTTGATATAGCCCATTCTTTCATTCCTGTAGAAATATGATCTGCTACTACTCTATCTATTTTTTTTCCAAATTGAATTGCATCCATAACATTTACAAACGCTTCTTTTGTAAGATATTGGCGCATAGTAGACTCGTTAAAAACATTTTTTCCAAAAATTTCTGAACGACGTAATTTTTCCTCAATAATTACTGGCTTACGTTTTAGAGATTTTTTAATAGCATGAAACCTTAGAGTAGACATATTTTTTATTTTAATGAATTATTTTACGAAATTACAATTTTTTACACGTTTTAATCATTACACCCTTAAAAAAATAGGGTTATTAACATTCATTTAATAAATATTTCGTTTTGACCCTTGTTTTTTTGTGGGTAAAATCATTTTTATTATATATTTGCTGAAATTATAACAAAAATCATTTTTTTATCATGAGCAAATCTAAGTTAGAGTACATATGGTTGGATGGCTACAAACCAACTCAAAACATGAGAAGTAAAACTAAGGTTGAAAACGACTTTAGCGGAAAGTTAGAAGACTGTCCTATATGGTCTTTTGATGGATCTTCAACTAAACAAGCCTCAGGAGAAGCATCTGATTGCTTATTAAAGCCAGTAGCAATATATCCAGATCCTGCAAGAGAAAACGGGTATTTAGTAATGACAGAAGTTTTAGATGCAGACGGAACTCCACATGTTACTAACGGAAGAGCTGGTATTGACGACGACGATAATGATTTTTGGTTTGGTTTTGAGCAAGAATACTTTATCATGGATAAAGAAACACAATTACCATTAGGCTTCCCTATTGGTGGCTATCCTGGCCCACAAGGAATGTACTACTGCTCTGTTGGAGGAAGACATACACATGGTAGAAATTTTGTTGAAGAACATGCAGATTTATGTATTGCAGCAGGACTAAACTTTGAAGGAATAAATCAAGAAGTTGCTTCTGGGCAATGGGAATACCAATTATTCGCTCAAGGCGCAAAAAAAGCTGGTGATGAAATATGGATTTCGCGCTACTTATTAGATCGCTTAACTGAACAATATGGGTATTATATAGAATATCATCCAAAACCAGTAAAAGGAGACTGGAACGGTTCTGGTATGCATGCTAACTTTTCGAATTCTGTTTTAAGAACTTGTGGTTCTAAAGAAACTTATGAGAAAATTTGTGAAGCGTTTAGACCTGTTGTTAAAGAACATATGGCAGTTTATGGAGAATTTAATGATGAACGTTTAACTGGCTTACACGAAACAGCTCATGTAAATGACTTCTCTTATGGAATTTCAGATAGAGGTGCCTCAATACGTATACCAATTATTACTGTTGAGAAAGGATGGAAAGGATGGCTAGAAGATCGTCGTCCAGCTTCAAATGGAGACCCATACAAAATTGCTGGTCGTATTATAAAAACAGTAAAATCTGCTAATATTAATTAACTTTACACATAAAGTTAAATCCAATAAAAAAGCGTTTGAAAACCTTCAAACGCTTTTTTATTTATTTTATTTAAAACCTACAATTGAAATCCTATTGTTAGTGTAATATTAGAGTTATTAGCATCAATAGCTACTGCATCAGTTAACCCTGTATTGTAAAATTGATGCTCTCTTGTTTGATTAAAAGCATCGTAGGTTAAATCTAGTTTAGTGTTACCAAAATTATAACCTAAACCAAGAGAATACCCATTTAAATCTCCAACCGTTTTACCATCTTTATAAGGGCTTTCTTCAAAACGATAACCTCCTCTAAAACTAAATTGATTTACCTTATACTCACCTCCAAGTTTGTATGTAGCAGCAGCAATTAAAGCATCTGAAATGATGTTATTTTGTGCTCTAAAAAAAGAATCCGATGTTGGTTTAAGTCTAATTCTGCTGAAATCCCTTCTTGAATAATCAAAACTCAATAAACCTTGTTTTCCAAAAACATAAGCAATACTACCTGTTACTTTTCCTGGCGACTGCAAATTATAATCTGGAAATAAATTTAATATTTGAGGGTTTACAATTTGCAAAACATTTTCTCCTCCATCTATTCTAACGGTTTCTAGAGACTGAGACGTTTCTTCAGTTATTGTCATCCAAGTTGGAGAGTCATAAGTGAAACCAACTCTAAATTCATTACTTAATTTATAAATAGTTCCTAATTGAAATGAAAAACCAGAACCATTAGTTGTAATATTATTTTCAAAGCCTACTTGATTAACAATAGATCCTGCATTATTATTTTGTTCATATAAAAAAGTCGAGCGCTCATAATTAACAAAATGAGAATTTAAATTTAAACCTAAGTACAAATCATCTCCATATTGAGCTCCTATATTAAAAGCAATCTTACCATTATAACCAGTTGCTACGTAATTATAGTCTTGATTAAAGTTTCCTGATACTATATTTGAAGTATAACCAGTATTATCGTCATCAAAACTATCAGGCTCTAAAATAAAAGAATCAAAACCTAAATAGGCTTGTTGATGAATATAGCCAAAAGCGCCACCAATACTAGCGTAGGCTTCAGAAACAGATTCTCCTGGAAATGCAGAAATATCACCTAATTGTAATCCTTGTGCATTGTTTAAAAAATATTGATCGATAGATGATGAATTAACTCCTCTTGAACGCCAAGTATCATCATAATTCTTAGTATTATCATAAGCAACGCTTAGTGCAAATTTTTTCCATAAAGAATTTGCATTTCTATTTCTAAAAACAAAAACTCCTCCGCCTTGATTTAAAGACAAATCAGAATTAGATGAAGAATTTAATCCTCCAAAAAATGCAGTTTCATTATCTACATCTCTAGTATTTAATGATACTGAAGCAAAACTATTAGTAAAAATAGCAGAACCTGCTGGATTCACACTAATTGCACTTAAATCTCCTCCTAGCGCACCAAACGCACCACTTAGCGCTCTATATCTTGCAGAACCAATAACCTCTCCATTACTGTAGCGCAATGCGTCGTTAATATCCTGGGCATTAATTGTATACATAGACATAATACCTATGAACAAAAATATTATTTTTTTCATATTATTTTTTTAATT
>NZ_JASJHV010000006.1:0-6564 GCF_037625555.1 Lacinutrix sp. | reverse complement strand
AGAAGCAATATAAGTTTCTTCATTGTAGGTAATGTTTAAAATATATTCTTGATTTAATTGAGGATTAAAATTAAAACACTCGTAAACTCCATCGTTATTAGAATCTACAAAATTATAAGTGTTAGTATTATCTGTTACATTAACTATAGCACCTGTAGCAGGAGGTACTTGGTTCTCAAAAAAAGGTGCAGAAAGTGATAGTTTTATAGCTTGGTATTCTCCAGAGTCACCATCAAACCAATTTAAAGAGGCATCAATTACAAATCTTGGTGCTATATTTGGAACTTCTACATCAATCACATCTTCGCAGGATGTGCAAATAATAAATAATATTAATATGTATTTTAAGTTTTTCATTTTTAAAATTTAAAATTATAAGCTACTGATGGTACTGCACCAAAAATAGATAATCTAGTAGCTTCGTTATTTCCAGTTTCTTGATTTTGACCAAAGGTTATTGATGCCGCGTTTCTTCTATTGTATGCATTGTATAGACCAAATACCCATGAGCCTTGCCAACCTTTTGTTTGGTTTGGTTTAGGTGTATATGTTGCTGATAAGTCTAAACGATGATAGCTTGTTAAACGTGTTGAGTTTCTTGGGCTATAATTTGGTACTACTATACCATTATATTCATATTGACTATTTGGGAAAGTTGTTGGTCTACCTGTTTGAAATAAGAAGTTTGCATTTAAGTCCCATTTTTTATTTAAGTTATAACTACTTGTAATAGATATATCATGAGTTCTATCGAATACTGTATTATACCAATCTCCATTATTTATACCTGTCTCGTTTGGAGAACGTCCTTCGGTTTTTTGTTCAGATTTAGATATTGTATACGCAATCCACCCTTTAAAACGCCCTTCGTTTTTTCTAAATAAAACTTCTAAGCCATATGTTCTTGCTTTTCCATTTAATATTACGCGCTCAATAGCATCATTTGCAATAAGATTTGCTCCATCTATATAATCGATTCTATTTCTTAAATCTTTATAGTAAGTTTCAAGTTCTAGAGAGTAGTCTCCATCTTTTAAACTTTTAAAGTAACCAACTGCATATTGATCTAAAATTTGAGGTTTTATAAATTTTCCACTAGGAGCCCAAACATCTAAAGGAGTAGGAGAACTTGTGTTAGATAGTAAATTTAGATATTGCGACATTCTATTATAACTTGCTTTTACAGAAGTATTGCGATTAAATTTATATGCAGCAGAAAACCTAGGCTCTAAGTTTAAAAATGATTTTATAAATTTACCTCTACTTGAAGATTCTGAAGCAATTGGATCTGCACTTTGGTAAATTTGAAAATCGTCATTAAAAGTTACGGCTTCATTATTCTCGTAAACATTTAATTCACTTTGTCCCAAACGCGTGAAAGAGCTTAATCTTAATCCATAGGCAAGTGTAAGGTTGTCTAACACCTTATGTTCTGCATCAATATAAACAGCATTTTCAAAAGCATACTTTTCTGTAAGTTTATCTGCATTTATACCAGAATTAGGAGTAGAAGGCTCAATTTCTCCAGGATTAAATTTATAATAAGTACTATTTAATCCATATTGTAGCTTAAATTTTGTGTTTAAATAGTGTTTAAAATCATATTTAAAATTAAAATTCTGAATTCCTGAATTCCAATTAAACTCAACAAAATCTAAATTTAAACCATAATAATAATCCGAATAGATAAGAGACAGGTTAGAAAAAAGCTTGTCGTTAAATAAATGATTCCACCTAAAATTAACAATGGTGTTTCCGTAGGTGTTTTCAAAACTATCAGATAAATTAAAAACATCTCTACCAAAATAACCAGATAAATAGATGTTGTTATTATCGTTTAATTTATAGCTTAATTTGGTGTTTAAATCGTAAAAATAAGCGACGTTATCTAAGTCGAATAGTGGTAAGAACAAGTGTGCATAAGAGCTTCTTCCACCTAATAAAAAGGAGCCTTTATTTTTTTTTAAAGGGCCTTCTATTAATAGTCTACTCGATACAATACCAATGCCTCCATTAACATGAAACTCTTTACTGTTACCTTCTTTTTGATAGATGTCTAATACAGAAGATACTCTTCCACCATATCTTGCAGGAATACCTCCTTTGTATAATTTTAAGTCTTTAATTGCATCTGGATTAAAAACAGAAAATAAACCAAATAAATGCGAAGAGTTAAACACAGTAGCTTCGTCTAAAAGTATTAAATTTTGATCTGCAGCACCACCTCTAACATTAAAACCAGAAGCGCCTTCTCCAGCATTTGTTACACCAGGTAAAAACGTAATTGCTTTTAAAACATCTGCCTCACCAAGTACTACTGGAATTTGTTTAATAGTAGAAGAGGTGAGTGCATTAACACTCATTTGTGGTCTTCTAATACTAAGTTTTTCTATATTTTCTGTAATTACAACCTCTTCTAAACTTTGTGTAGCTTCAGTTATAATAAAATTTTTCTTAATATTTTCATTAATATCAATAATTTCAGTTTTATCGCTGTAACCAATATAACTTAGTGATACCTTATATGTGCCTTTAGGTATTGTAATTGAATAAAAACCATACTCATTAGTAGAAGTTCCAGTGTTTAATTCTGGAAAAAGAACGGTTACACCTATTAAGGTTTCATTAGTTTCCTGATCTTGAATAACACCGCTTAACGTTACTTTTTCTTGAGAAAAAACAATGGAGCAACTAAAAAATAAGAGTACTAATGCAATTAGTTTTGATAAATTCATTTAAAGCAATTTTTTTAAGATGGTAAAGTTAATAAATCCTAAAGTTAGTTAGAAAAGTTTAACACATAATTTGGGCATTACCAAAACCATGTAAAAAAGCAAGGTTTCGGTCATGTTATCCGCTGTATCTTTTTTTTACATATATTCATGCAACAAAAAAAAGGATGCCGCTTTTACCATTAACGCAAAAACAGCTCCTATAAATGAGCTTTTAAAATATAAATTACTTGTAAATACTAAGCGTTTAAAATGTTATATAACGTTTTACTAGGTCGCATTGCAGCATTTATTAAGCTTTCATTAGGTTCGTAATAACCACCAATATCTAAAGGCTTTCCTTGTATATCGTTTAACTCTTTTACAATAGTAGTTTCGTTATCTGCTAATTTTTTTGCCAAAGTTGCAAACTCTATAGCCAAAGCGCTATCTGTGGTTTGGTTTACTAATTCTTGTGCCCAATACATAGCTAAGTAAAAGTGAGAACCTCTATTATCTAACTCTCCGGCTTTACGCGAAGGTCCTTTTTTGTTTTCTAATAATGTTTCGGTTGCATTATCTAAAGCATCACCTAAAATTTTAGCTCTTGGGTTTTTGTTAACTAAGCTAAAATGTTCAAGAGAAACAGCTAATGCTAAAAACTCTCCTAAAGAGTCCCAACGCAAATGGTTTTCTTCTGTAAATTGTTGTACGTGTTTTGGTGCAGAGCCTCCAGCTCCAGTTTCAAATAAACCTCCACCATTCATTAAAGGAACAATAGATAACATCTTAGCACTAGTTCCAACTTCAAGAATTGGAAATAAATCAGTTAAATAATCTCTTAAAACATTTCCAGAAACCGAAATAGTATCTTTCCCTTCTTTTAAACGTTTACATGTAAAAATAGTAGCATCTATTGGAGATAAGATTCTTAAATCTAATTCATTAGTATCGTGGTCTTTTAAATAATTATTTACCTTTTTAATTAACTGCGCATCATGAGCTCTATTTTTATCTAACCAAAATACTGCTGGTGTTGCAGATGCTTTTGCTCTTGTAACCGCAAGCTTTACCCAATCTTGAATTGGTGCATCTTTAACTTGGCACATTCTCCAAATATCTCCAGTTTCAACTTCGTGAGATAATAACACGTTGCCATTAGAATCTATAACGTCTACTTTTCCGTTAGAGCTTATTTCAAATGTCTTGTCATGAGAACCATATTCTTCTGCTTTTTGAGCCATTAAACCAACATTAGGTACTGTTCCCATTGTTGTAGGATCAAAAGCTCCATGTTCTTTACAAAAATCTATAGTTGCTGTATAAATTCCAGCATAACTACTATCTGGAATTACAGCTTTTGTGTCTTGAGATTTTCCATCAGCATTCCACATTTGTCCAGAGTTACGAATCATTGCTGGCATAGAAGCATCTATAATTACATCGCTAGGTACATGCAAGTTAGTAATACCTTTGTCGCTATTAACCATTGCTAAATCTGCATTATGTTCTAACACATATCTAATGTCTTCTCTTATTTCTTCTCGTTTCTCTTCCGTTAACTCATTTAAATTACTTAATAAGTTACCAAATCCATTGTTTACATCTACACCAATTTTATCGAAAGTTTTCCCATGTTTTTTAAATAAATCTTTAAAAAACACACGTACAGCATGACCAAAAATAATTGGGTCACTAACTTTCATCATTGTTGCTTTCATATGTAAAGAAAACAGCACGCCTTTATCTAAGGCATCTTCAACTTGTTCTTCTAAAAAGCTTAGTAACGCTTTTTTGCTCATTATAGTCGTGTCTATAATTTCGCCTTCTAAAAGTTGTAATTTATCTTTTAATAGTGTTGTTTTTCCACTAGCATCAGTATGTTGAATTTTTACTGTAGTTGCTTCTGCTATGGTTACAGATTTTTCATTGTGTGCAAAATCTCCAGAACTCATTGTAGAAACATGACTTTTAGAATCTTTTGCCCAAGCACCCATTGAATGTGGATTCTTTTTTGCGTAATTTTTTACTGCTTTTGGAGCACGTCTATCACTATTACCTTCACGTAATACAGGATTTACTGCACTACCTTTAATTTTGTCGTAGCGAGATTTAATGTCTTTTTGTTCACTATTTAAAGATTCGTCTGGATAGCTTGGTATTGCAAATCCTTGTTCTTGTAATTCTTTAATAGCTGCTTTTAATTGTGGTACAGAAGCACTAATATTTGGAAGTTTTATTATGTTAGCTTCTGGCTGTTTCGCTAATTCTCCTAAAAAGGCTAAGTCGTCGTTCACCTTTTGGTCATCATTTAAAAAATCTGGGAAGACTGCTAATATTCTAGCTGCAAGAGAAATATCTTTAGTTTCTATATTAATTCCTGAAGATTTTACAAAGGCTTTAACTATTGGTAAAAACGAGCGTGTTGCTAAAGCTGGTGCTTCATCTGTTTTTGTATAAATGATTTTTGGTGTTGTAGACATGTACAAGGTTTTTTAATTCTTTTAAATTCGAAAAGTTTCGGATTGCGAATATACAAAATTTAGAAACCATTTTAAAGCCAGAATAGAAGCTCTTAAATGCTTTTATTTAGACTATAATAATTAGTCTTTCATTTTATTAAATTGATAATTTTATAGCCTAAAAATTATTCAATTATAATTTTATAGTCTTTTAAAAGTCCAAAAACTTCATTTTTTAAAAATTTAGCTCCTTTTAATTTGTTGTTAGATGGAGAAATAGAGTAGTTGTAAGATGATTTAAAATCTACTTTTTCTAAATTAGTATTATCGAAAATAGTTTCGTTTAAGTCACATTTTATAAATTTAGATTGAATTAAATTACAGCTTGTAAAATCTGTTTTCTCTAGTTTGCAATTATTAAAATTAGTGTTGTTTAGTTTTAAATTATAGAATGAGGCTAAATTGAGTTGGCAATTATAAAAAGACATTACTAATAAAAACGTGTTACATTCATTAAATGGTGTACCTACCATTTTACAGTCTTTAAAAACAACATATTTAAAAGCTGTTTCTCCAAGTTTAGCCGAACTAAAGTTACAGTTTGTAAATTCGCATTCTAGAAATGAAATTCCGGATAAGTATGTATTATTAAACTTACAGTTAGTAAATGTACAATTGTCGTATTCAGCTTTTTTTAGATTATTGACAGTGTAGTCAACACTATTAAATTTTTTATCTGCTATAAAGTTTAGATTCATTTTATAAAAGTACTGCTTTTGTTTATTGTAAAGAAACTGAACGTTATAAAAACAAAAGCCATAATATAATAGACTTAACTATTAATATTATGGCTTTCTTGAGATAACATCAACTGATTTATATAGCTTTCGCTAACTTAACATAAAACCTAAGTTTTACATCTTTTCAATTCAAAATCTGTTAAACCAATAATACATTATTGTAACTTTCAAAATGTATTGACGTGTTACTTTTTATGTATCGTTAATTGTTTTTCTAGAGGCTTTAGCTTAAATGCTTTGTTTTCACGCTGTATTTAATTTTTAGCTTTGTTTCGTTATTTTGTATTCTCTTTCGATCTCTACTACTTTAACACAAACTTTTAATTTATTTAAATACAATCTATTTAAACATACTGTATTGTAATAAATATCATGATTTTTGAATATCCATACCTAAACATGGTATTTAAAAATCTTAAAAAACAATTAAAACTTTAAAACTCATTAGTTATTTGCATAACAAAGTAATAAAATTAGTTTAATACAAATGCTAGTTAAACTCAGCAACCAACATATGTTGTTATTAATTCTCTTACTAAATTAAAAAATAATTATTGTAATTATGGTTTTTTAAAACCCTAGTTATTAACT
>NZ_JASJHV010000005.1:0-4938 GCF_037625555.1 Lacinutrix sp. | reverse complement strand
TAGTTCACTTTTTGCTGACGTTATACAATAATTAGTAACTATTTTTATTTAAATTATTCTTAATTTTACAAAAGGGATTTTGTTTTATAAGAAATAGTAAGTATTTTGTAATAATTAGTAACTTGATTCCCTTAAACCAATAATTTTATGGTTTTCTTTTTAGAAAATATCTTTTCTATCGTAGTTGGTTTTGTGGGTTTATTAGTAACCTGTATTCTGATTTTTTCGAAAACATCAAACAAGTATGTAAATATTTACCTTGCACTGGTTCTTTTTATTGTTTCTATGAGATCGATACATGGAGGGTTTTCAGAAAACTATAACCTAATGTATGTAGATATAGATTTTAAGGGGTTAATACCACTATATATTATTGTGATACCCCTTTCTTACTTATACTTTGAATCATTATTAATAGATAGAATTCATATAAAAAATAAGGTGTCCCTACATTTTTTACTACCTATCTTTTTGGTGATTTTTTCTACTTTTCAAAATAAATTCAAGTTGTTAGAACCTGCTCTTTTTTATTCGATATTTTCTTTTATTCTCATTAGTATTTTACTCTTTTATATAATTAAAAATAGTTTTTTGTTTTTTTAAAAAATAAATCCTCAACTTCTGAGAAGCATTTTAATTTAATAAATAAATGGGTTTCTTTTATTTATATTATCTTTATTATGGGAAGTATAAGACTTATTGTTTCTATGTATTTTGATTTTGAAAGAAGTCAAAAAGGTTTTGGAAACATCTCTAATTTTTTTAAAAACTGTGTACTACTTTTTCTCTTCGTAAAACTCTTAATAAGTCCAGAAATTCTTTTTGGATACCCAAGATTAAAAGACAGATTGTTTGCTTTTGATAAAGATCTAATATTTAATTATGAAATATGGAGCATTAAAGAGGTAGCAACTTCAAGTCGTCAAGATTCTAAACTAAGTCAATTGATGAATACTAAAATAGAGTCTTATTTAAATGAAATTGAACAATTTATTATTAATGAAAACCCTTTTAGGAGTCCGAAGTATACAGTGAGTGACTTGGCGAAAAATTTAAGTATTCCTTCTAGTCATTTAGCATATATCTTTAAATATTATTGTAAAATGTCATTTGTTGAGTATAAAAACCTTCATAGAATTGAAGATGCTTTGATATTAATAAATGATGGGTTTTTAGATTCAAAAACTTTTGATGGCTTAGCTAAAAAAGTAGGTTATGTTTCCTATAATCCATTTTTTACGTCATTTAAAAAACGAACCAATTATTCTCCAAAACAATACCAGAAGCTTAACGTTTAAAAACGGATTTTCTTTAAAATAACAATTAAAGTTAATTTTAAATATTAATATAATAAAAAGATACCAACATATTTAATGAAACCTAAACCTTTCAAGTTTAAAGAATTTACAGTGGAACAAGATAAAGTGGCTATGAAGATAGGCACAGATGGCGTTTTATTAGGTGCTTGGTGTACTGTTGATAAATATCCAGATACTATTTTAGATGTCGGTGCAGGTAGTGGCGTTGTTGCGCTAATGATTGCAGAGCGCTCTAACGCCATGACCATTCATGCTGTGGAGGTAGATGAAAATGCATATGAACAAAGTATATGTATAGTTACTTTTTCATTTTTAAAGTTATATTGTTCTTTTAAAGAAACTCAAGGTCTCCAGACTTACGAAATAAACGGATATAAAACAACCCCAACTAACGCACCCAATACCATATAATTCCTGGATCTGGTAAGCAGCTGTCACCACAACCACTGCCACTGTGCATGTAAGGAGCTGGAAACCAACCACTACGTGCAATTAATGTTCCCCACCAAGCACCATTAGGGTTATTACTTGTTGTAATAAACCCTGCGGAATCAGAATACCAAGGCATGCGTTGTTCAATACTATCATCGTGGTAGTTCCAAGTACCAAATTTTGTATTGATGGTTACGTTTGTTTGTGTATTATTTGAGTTTACAAAACTGTAGCTGCCATTAGCAGTCCAAATAGCACCATGTGCACCTCTTGTACCTGCATCAATCATATATTCAAATCCACTTTCACTT
Organism: Lacinutrix sp.; assembly: GCF_037625555.1. Lineage (GTDB taxonomy): Bacteria > Bacteroidota > Bacteroidia > Flavobacteriales > Flavobacteriaceae > Lacinutrix. Next base: position 2,876 of record NZ_JASJHV010000005.1, on the reverse strand, counting down.
CTTTTGATGTAATCAGCCCATCCAATAATGGAATAATTAGCAGTTGAAGTACTTATAACATCTGATGCATTTGAAAACGGTATAGTTGTATTTAATGATATTGCATTAGCATAAGTCCAACCATTAGTATTTGAATTTTTCATGATCAAAGTCCAACCTCCATCATCGGTAGTCATATCTGCATAGATCTGAAAAGGCGTTCCGCTATTTATATTTGAATTGGCTATCCAATACAGCCCGTCTGTAGAACCCGGAAAGTCTTGTTTTATTTGATAAGCACTGGTACTAGATGTTGCGGAAGTTAGCCCGTCTGGAGCTGTTGATGTAGATATGCGTTTTCCATTCGCTGTCAAGCCACTGCTTCCTCCTAAGGCCCCATATTTATTTACTAAATCAACACTAGCAATAGAAATTTTACCATGTTTTGTAAGATGCTGAGGAGCATCTATTACAATATACGAACCAGATGTTGGTGCTGCTGTTACAACATTACCCGCAGTATCTGTTCCTGTTGCCAGTACAAATGTTTGCGTACCAGCACCTGTTCCCACTGTCCAAGCATATGTATAAGAGTTTGCACTTACTTTAGTCATGTTTGTGGCACTGATGGTTTCTACACCACTACCGGATATTTGCATCACAGGGTTATCTGCAATATTTTCATTAAAAGTAGCTGTAATGGTAACAACATCATTTACTGAAACAGAAGCCACAGTAGTGCCACCTACGCTGTAAGCTAAGGATGCGCTAGGGGAAGTTGTCTCTGGAAACGATTCTCCAGACTCCGGGCTTAAATCAGGTCCATTTAGCCCCCATTTATTTGCTAAATAATCTTCAACTCGCTCTCTGTTTGCGTCTGTAAGATACTCAGAGAAAATAATCAACTCTAGCATTTCTCCGTTGAAGAATTCAGCAGTACCCATTCTCGATCCGATATAAAAGTTGTTTGCAGAATTTGGAATCGATTGATTATGATTGGTTGTACTCTTTGAGGTTCCATCAATCCATTGATCCAAGTTATTATTCGCATCGTGATATCTGAAAATTCCTATTCTTGCTTGCCCATCAAACGGATACGTTCCTGAACCACCATCTTGCTCACTACTATTAATATACATATTTATCTTAGACTGTCCATGCCATTGGTATTCCCAAACGGAGTAATTTCTACCCATAATATTTTTATATCCACCAACTGAAGATTTTACGACGGCTATAAATGTGTGTTCTGCAAAGGCTTGTTCCATGGTGGCATTGTCTACGCTAAGCATATCGTTTCCATCAAATTGAATGGAGTATTTACTCCCTTCTGCTACAACAACAGGGCGTTTGCTTACTGTTGCTTGTGTAACATGAATGTCGTTTGCGCTTTTGTCTACCCATGTCGCAATCTCGTCACCCGCACTAACGCTTCCTGTGCCATGCGGATCATTACCATCATACCAAGCAACCAAGGTGCCCAGGTCTTCTAAACTAAATATATTATCTATTGTAATAGTAGCTCCAGATGTTGGTGTTGCTGTTACAACATTACCCGCACTATCTGTTCCTGTTGCCAGTGCAAATGTTTGTGTACCATCACCTGTTCCCACTGTCCAAGCATACGTATAAGACGTTGCACTTACTTTAGTCATGTTGGTGGCACTGATGGTTTCTACACCACTACCGGATATTTGCATCACAGGGCTATCTGCTATATTTTCATTAAAAGTAGCGGTAATGGTAACAACATCATTTGCTGAAACAGAAGACACAGTAGTACCTCCTAAGCTGTAAGCTAAGGAACCTGCGGGTGCGGTATTATCTTGGATAGCATAGCCGGTTACCCAATCAGTACTACTATCCATATTAGTTAAAGTCCCTGTATTGGCATTACTACTATTGTCTGTTAATACCGTACCGCTTCCATTACTCATTTTATAATAAGCTATCAAACCGCTTTCAGTACCTAACAATTCAGTATGCATGTTGGCTTGAATTTCTGTTTGGGTACGAGCAATGTTCCAAATACGTACCTCGTCTAATTTACCTGTAAAATACGTATGCATACCAGGCCCGTAACCAATAGTTAAGGGTTCGTTTCCAGTATATGGAGTACCTGTATACGGAAGCTCACCGATTTTAACACCATCTATATAAAGGGTTAATAGATTTCCTTCTCTAGTTGCTGCAATATGATACCATTTATTATTTTCTAATTGAATATCAGGGTATAAATTAGCACTGGAAGGGCCATACATTTGAAACAGTAACCGATTATTAGTGTCAAGCCAAACCCCATACGTTCTGCTGCCCCCTTCCCCTTTACCAATAATTCTAGTCCAGTCGCTGGCATTTTGACTAATGTATACCCAATTTTCAATTGAGATATCAGCACTTATGTCTAGAGCAGAAACATTATTAGCCGTAGCTACATAATCATCTACCCCATCAAAATCAAGCGCATAATTTTGAGATACCGGATAGCCGGTTACCCAATCAGTACTGCTATCCATATTGGTTAGGGTAGCAGTATTTGTATTTCCACTGGCATCAATTGTTGTATTCCCTGTTCCATCGTCCATTTTATAGTAGCCTACTAAATTCCCGGAAGACGTGTATGCTCCAGAATTAGAAGCTGCATCTAAACCAATACCTGAGTTGTATAAGGTGGTAATTTCTGCAGCGGTGAGTGCTTCATTCCAAACAGCAACTTCATCTATGATTCCAGTGTAAAAGTTTCCACCACCATTCTGATTTGCTCCTATTGTAAATGTACCGGCTGAAGAATGATTTCCTTCTGTTAACCCTGTGGTATATTCTGTTCCGTTATAGTAAAAACGCATTGCACCATTATCATAAACCGCAACAACATGCTGCCAAACTCCTGCTGTAAC
>NZ_JASJHV010000004.1:0-9734 GCF_037625555.1 Lacinutrix sp. | reverse complement strand
CTTGAGCTAAAAAAGTAATTATTTCACCAATAGACGATGTTTGGCCTATCCCTTGTGCGCTTAAAGTACCATTACAGCATTTAATTGAATATGTATCATTTTTACATAAGCAACCTCTACGACCTCCTTTAGGACTTGTTCGGCTTGGAGTTTCAAAACGCTTATTCATTATCACTGTCTTTAATAATATCAATTATTCGTTGAACCATTAAATCTTCTTTTGATAAGTCTTCAATAATAGCTTCTTTAGGTCGTTCCATTTTATCAGCGAAATATCCTTCAATACTAAAACCTTTTACTTTACCAGTCTTTACAAACTCGTTCCATATTTTATCGTTGTTTACTTTAACGCTACCAACCCAAGTTCCTAAAGGCAAATCCATTCCGTATTTAACGCTCTTATCGTGTACCTTGTCTTCTACTAACCAACTTTCAACTAAACTTAAACCTTGAATTTTGTATTGGTGTTCTAGCGTTGAATTGTTTTGGTTACCTTGCATTAAATACATTTGAGACGCTTTTAAGACAGTTTCTTTTGAAAAATATATGTAATACTCATCATCACCGCTACGTCTATATATGGGCTTGTTAGGTATCAATAAAGCACCCATAAGGATCCTACGCTCTTTATCTACTTCAGCAAGTTTAAACTCTTGGCTTTTTAGAGCTATAAAATCTTCTTCTATTGCTGGATTTTCCACTACGCTAATAGCTTCAACCCCTATTTCTTGATCCTCGTCTAGTATTAATTCAACTATCTTCATAATTATATATAACTCTTTTAAATTTATTTTGCATTTTAACCTATTGTAGCGCCTTCAACAATATTGTTTTGTAGACTTTGGGCTGTTGTTACATCGTTAGCAACTACGTATGTTTGTATGGGTGCTTGTGACTGTCCGCCTATTGCGTCAGCTAATTGGTTTGTTTCACTAGCTCCAACTATATTAAAGCTAGGGGGTTGTGGGGCTGGGGCAGAACCGCCGCCGCCGCCACTTCCACCAGATGGGGCTCCTCCACCGCTTACAGACTTAGCACTTCCTCTAATAGAACTAATACTTTTTCCAGCACTAGCAATAGTTGAACCGATAGACAAAGCTGCCTTTGCGGTGTTTATAGCAATTACAGGAATTGCCGATGCTCCTGAAGTAGCTATCGCTTGAGGGGTAGCTAATGCACCAGCATTTGCTGCTGAGATGCTTGAAACAGTTTCAGAAACAGATTTGCTTGCAGTTCTTACAACGTCAGCAATCGCAAGTGCCTTTGATATTTTTTCTGTTTTCTTACCTCCAACACTTAATATATTTTGAAGGACGTTGTATCCTTCTCTATATTGGTTTTCTTTAAATTCTTCTTGTGTTTTAATATCAGCAGCTTCTTTTTCCCTTGCATCATTTTCATCTTGTTTCTTTTTATCTGCTGCGTCAATATCTTGTTGGTCAAATGTAGCTTGTAATTCATTTTCTCTTTCCTTAAGAGATGTAGTCAGTTCCTCAGTAAGTAAACCATTAAGAAACGCTTCTACTAGTAATTGTTTATGTTCTTCTCTAAGTTTTTCAAGCTGCAATAACCTTTGTTCTTCAACTGTATTTGCTTCAGCTTCACGTATTTTTTCCTTAAGGCTTTTTAATCTGTCTTGATATTCTTGCTCTAGTTTTAATTTTTCGTCATTTTGTTTTTTAATTTCTTTTAATTCGTTATCGTTTTCTTTCTTTCTGTCTTTTGTTTCTTTATTTCTTTTTTTCTTTTTATTATCTTCAATAGTAAGTAGCGCAATATCTATTTTTTGACTTTTTACTTTTGTGTTTTGTATTTCTTCCTCAAGTTCATTTAACCTTTCTAGTTGTTCCTCAGTTCCGTTTATTGATGTCCCTAAAACTTTTGCAGCAGCTTCGTATTGACCTAAAGCGTTTAAAGCTGATATCTTTGTTTTTTCAAAGAATGACACCTCTCTAACTTGGGCTTTTTCTTTTTCTAACTGTATTTTTAAATTATCAAGTAAAAGAGAATTTTCTTCAGCTTGAAGCAAAAGGACTTTCTTTTTTTCAGCTACAATATTTTCAGTGCTTACTCCTTGTAATTTTAATATTTTTTCTTGATTTTCAAGTAATACAAGCTGATCGTCTGATAAACTTATATTTTCTTTATGTTCTTTAGCTTGTTTTTGCAAAGCCTTTGAACCATTATCAAAAAGAGCGGTAATTTCGTCCCAATATGCAATAACTGTTGCTAGCCCAATAACCAAAGCTCCGATACCAGTTGCTATCAATGCTTTTTTAATACCGCTTAAACCTTTAACAAATTTTTTAATTGCTCCAAAACCAGAAACAAAACCCTTTTTAAGTTTTATTATTTTAGTAGCATAGCCCCCAGTTAATTTGTCAACTCCTCTAATTATATTTGTATTCTCTTTTTGGGCGGTTTTAAAGTCTTGTACTGTTTGAGTGGCAGCTCTTTGCTCAACTGCTAATTTTTTAAGACCTAAGCGTTGGTCTGTTAACGCATCTTTACGCTCTGTTAATTGTGCTTTAAGCTGTTTTTCTTGTGCTAAATTTACCCTTCCAGAAGCATTGTATTTATCAAGTGCTTGTTTAGATTTTGCGTATTCTTCTTCTAAAAGTACAAGGATTGACCTTTGTTCATCAATAGTTTCGTTTATCTTTTTAAGATTTATTTCAGCTTGTTTACTGTCTACATTAATTTCAACTGTTTTTTCTATTGCCATTTCATCTCTTGTTTAAGTGCTTTGTAACCCTCTTTTAGTGTCGTAGGTAGTTTATACTTTCCTTGTGCTATTTTAATATTTTCTGTTTCGCCATTAACATATTTAAGGCTGTCAATAATTAATTTTATCATAATTCGTTTAATAGTTCAATATCTGATTTGCCAGTTTTTAGGTTAGTCTTAATTGAGTTTATTTTATATCTATTCCCATTAATATCAAATCTATCTGCTAGAGTGAAGTTTAATAATATCTTTAAAGGCAAATAAGCAGTGACCTTAGTTAATCTGTTTTTGTTATTAAAGATGTCTGTTATATAATTGGAGTAGTATTTTTGAAATAAAGTATCTGTAAAATCTGTATTTCCTGTATATTCGTTTAACTCGTTTTTAAAGTTTATATTTTCCTTAGAAGTTGTGGGATCTAATGCTAAAGAATTACTTGGAACATTATAGCTTGTTAGCTCTGAATGCCCTATTATATTTCTAAAAGATATTGGGTATTGCGTGCTTGTTACTTTTATTGGGTAGAATAAAAAAGGCGCGCCTATATACGATTCTTGGTTGTCGTCTACACAATAACCCCATTGAATATCTGTGTTACTGCTATCTGCAACGTCTTTTATCCTTTCAAATTTAAAGTGACCAAAAGGCAGCTCTACCTTATAAATACTTCCATCTAAATTCTCGCCTCCTGTATAATCTTCTTTTGCCCACGTGTAGCTAAACAGTTGGCTGTGTATTGCTGCTAAAAATGTCTTGTTGTCTTTATAGGCAAAAACTATCTCTTTGTAGGGTAGTGCAACGCTTACATTACTAGTGTTTATATCTATAAAACTGCTTATATCGTAATTGTTTCCTCCAGTATAAAAGTTATCTAAAGTTTTAACTACAACAATTCCTGAATTATCTAAATAAGCAACTAAATTGAACATCTTAAACAAACCAGTAAGAAAGTCTATTACTTTAATATCTGGTATTTGTGAAGTTATGTTAAACTCAAAAGCCGCTGGAGCTACATATGGGCCAGTATCAAAAACATCGCTTCCTGTATTATAAGACATTAGCCATCTTATATTAGAAAAATTAAGACTAAAAACGTTGTAATTTAAAGTTACGGTATACTCAGAGCCGAGATTTACATATGAAGTTAAGTTAATAATTGTAAGAGCGGGGTTGCCTAAAACCGCTCCGTTAATTCTTTGCACTGCTACAGTTTGCCCATCTCTTTTTACAACAGCTTCCCCTGTAAGAAAACTAGTATTTGTAAATGATATAAGAAAACCTGTTACATTAGAGGCGTTTGTAATTTGGAAAGTTGATGAATTAACCATTTCAGACTGAACGCCAGTTGCTACACTCCAGCCATCTACAGTATCTACAAATTCAGTTCCTGAACCGCTTTCAACTTTACCTTTTTTTCTATGCAACCACATAAACAAATCATTATAAGCTAAGTTTGTAGAGTTAAAGAAATCACTAGAAAACGTTAAGCCGTATTGAGTGGAAATAGCCTCCACAACTTTACGTATTCTTATAGCATATTTTAAATCGCTCCACAAGACACCGTGTTCAGGGTGTCCGCTTTGATACCATAAATTACCAGAGGCGTCTGAACCGTGACCTCCTGAGTTATAAAACAGCCTTGAGGTTGTGCCACTAGCCCCTGAAGTAATTAAAGGCGTTATAATGTCATTACCAGAAACAGAAGGATCTAATTGTAGCTTTGATTTTATTGTAGTTGAATCGTAATCTAAATTCAAGGCATTTAAACTCACTAATTGATTTAATTTGTCTTCACCTACTAAGTCTTTAAGGTTTACAGTATTTCCAAAGAATGTAATTTTATATGCGTAAGCTTGATTCTCCTTTAGGCTGACTCCTTCAAGTTTTATTTTACCATCTTTAAACGGAAAGCTATTAAGCTCAATAGTTCCAGCAACTTTAATTCTTGCATCAAAACCTCCAACTATATCAAAATTATAGTAGTGTTTAAATATCTTATTATTTGTTTTAGATGCTGGCACATTAAAGGTCTGAGTAAAGTCAGTAAACAGCTTTGAAACGTCTCTAGCGTTTTTAATAGTTTGGTTTAATGATACCGATTCATCATCAAATAAATCTAATCTTTGCCCTTGAATATATAGCTCAATGGTTTGCATCTATCTAATATTATTTATTTTATTATTAGCTATATCAAAATCGATTGTATAATTTATTAGCTTATCGTTTAAGTGTGTTTTATGTGTGAAAGATTTTGTCTTTGGAACTAATGGTCGTATTAGTTCTTCTGTATCTGTAATAAATGTAGCCCACACTTGTTCGCTTAACATTAGCTGCTCTATAACTTGATTATAATCTTCAGGTAAAAAACCTGTATTCATTGTAATACTGTCTGAGCCTTGAACCATAAACTGAGTAAGTTGGTGCTGATAAGTTTTATATGTAAGTGTAGCTAAGTCAAAGATTGAAGATTTGTAGCTTTCTCCTTTCACGCTTGTTTTATCAATAGACTTCTTAAAAAATATTAAGTCTTGAAATGCTCCAAATTTATTTACAAAGGTTACTTTGATAGGTGTGTATAAACATTCATTTAATGTTTTTACTTTAAACACTTGTACATCACTACTAGAAGCTACAAATATTTCATCTATTAAATCAATTGATATACTGTCTAAAAACTCTTTTAAACAAATACTATCTTCAAAAGTTCCTCCATCATTTAAAACCCTTTCTTTATATGTGTCATAATTAACATCTCCGCTAGTAGTAGAATTTGCAGAGATATATCTTATTTGCTCAGATGTTTGATCCACACTAGCAGAGCTTAGGTCAATAGCTTGTTTAACCTCCCCTTTATACAATAAAGAAACTGACTCCGTTCCAGGAACAAAAACAGGAACTCTAAATAAATTATCATCTAAAGCTATTATTGTTTTATTAGTTTGTAAGGCTGTTGTGCTTAGTGTAGGATTTGCGCCTTCTTCAAAATATCCATAACCATCAAGACCTACAAAGCCGTTAGTGTTATCTGGAGTTACTGTAACACTTCCAGAGCCACCGGTAACAGTTGCTATTGCATTAAGCCAAACTGCTTCGCTATTATAATCCCCATTAAACTCAACTTCTAAATAGTCTCTTACAAGCTCACTAACTTCAAACACTACATAGGCATTAGAGCCTAAGGGTTTTTTAGTAATTGTATATCTTAAAGTCCCTGACGCTACACTACCATTAGCTGTGAAAGTACCTGTATAAATATATAGCTTAAGTTCTACAGACGTTAGAGCTGTTTTAGATACCTTTATGTAATAAGGACTTCTTAAATTAATCTTTAATGCCATTTTATTTCTTGTTTATGTTTACTTGTATTTGTTTCTCAATACCTACAGAATACGCGTCTAGTATTTGTTGCGGAAGGCGTTTAAATGCTGATTCAAATGGCTTAGTAAAAAACATACTTGGCTTGATACCTCTGTTATAAATATTACTAGCTATTATATACCCTACTGAATCAAATCCACCTTTTGCATACTTACCAGTAGATACTTTTTTACCTTTTACAATTTTAGTTTGTCTGAATCTTATATTCTTTTGTTTAGCAAATATTGACATTCGCTTTACAAAACTTTTAAACGTTCCTCTCTGGCTTCCACTTCCAAACTTATAAGGCGCATTTGCTGCTTGCTGACCTGTTATCTTAGCGTTAGGCGACACTTTACTTGGATCTGCCCCTTTAACTCCTTTGTCTTGAAACTTACCATAGTCTTCCATTTCTAGAATAAGCCTAAAACCTTCAGCGGTTCTACTAACTTGTCCGCCTATTGTGTTATACAATTCGCCCCCAGCTTTCTCATCTTTAGCCAGATTGCTTCTGCTTTGTTGTATAACATACTTAGCAAATTGATTTAAAACTTTATCTACTTCTGGATTAACTAACATATTGTTATGTCGTTAGCTACAAACACATTAAAAGTTGCGCTCCATCCAGCAAGTTTATTGTCAAACCTCTCATAAAAAGGCTCACAATTTGCATCCCCATTTAATTGGAACTGATCATTATATAAATCTCCCTTTCTTAGAACCTGTATTAATTTATTTACAACTTGAAGCTGAGTGTTTAAAACATCTTGCTCGTTATTGTTTCCTCTAAATATATCTGTAGTCGCTTTCTTGCTTTCATCAACTACATCCATAGCTAATACACTAACATTAAAAGTTAAAATTTGTTCTTCTGCTGAAACATTATTAATTATAATGTGGCTTAAAGGAAATATACTTTGCTTAGACAAATCAATGTCGTAGATGTCTCCAGTTGTAACTGTATTTACATTCACGTCAGCAAGTAGCTGTTGTTCTATTGTTTCAGTTAGTAGGTAAAATCCTCTTATTCCTGTATTGCTCATTTAAACTTATTTTTAATTTGTCTCGATTCTATTTCGTTTTTTTCTTTTGTAAATGCCAAGAATGTTAAACACTCATGCATTCCTAATTTAGTGATATGTTCAAACTTTGTAATATCTCCGTTAGAGATTGCAAAGAGGCTGTTGTACCATCCGTATTTGGATGCGAAATTAGATGCTGCGCTAAAGTCTCTTGATTGGCTTTGTCCAAAGAGTTCATCATAGTTAGAGATAAGTCTTTCCCTAAACTGTAAAAAAAAACAATCGCACCTAATACAGCATCCAATGGATAGTTCTTAGCGTCTTCGCTGTTGTCTGGTACATATTCTTTTAACGTGTACCGATTTCCTTGTTTTAAGTCAATAGGTCTGTATAAAACATTCATAGCCCTATGTAAGTTCTCAGTATCTCCTATGAAAGTGTCTAGATCAATGTACTCTCCGAAACTTATATCGTCTAAATTGGGGATAAACCCATACTCTTGACCTTTTAACTTAAAGCTGTTTATTAGCTGGTGTTTAGTGTCAAACATGTTATTAATAACATTACAGATATCAGTTACATCTATAGCGTTTATGTTTCTAACAACTATCTCAGGCACTTTACAGAAGATTTCAATCATCTTTAAATGGACTATAGAATCATTAGTTAAATCTAATTTTTCAAACTCTTGATATTGTCCTAGTGTAATCTCATTGAGACTATTGGGTATGTTTAGTTTAAGTTCCATATTTATATATAAACTTTTTAGTTTTTTTTTAGTAAATTATTTTTTATGAATTGTATAATCTGTCAATATCAGCTATCCACATTTTAATTTCTTTAGGTCTGCAAGAGCATGGTTCATGATAGCGATGCTTGTAGTAACGAGCATGAAGTGTACATAAAAGCTTATATTCTTCTTGTGGTAGTTTAGTCGATACAACTGCTTTAAACCCTACCCAAGCATCTCGATCTTCTTGTGTCATAAGTCTAAGTCAATATTATTCCAATGTTTTCTCCGTTTTTCACAGCCGCAATCTTTATCTAATGCTTTGCTTATTTTTTTAACTAGCCAATGAATGCCAGTATAGTAAGTCATGTAGTAAACTATATCTCCTAGTCTCATTAGTCTTGTAGTTTTTCAAACTCTGCTGTTTGGGTTTTTACTAGCTCATCTTTGTTTTCAAAGTAGTTATCTACTACAGCATCAATCATGACTAGCTCATCAATAGAAGCTGTTTTAATCTTGTGTATTAAAGCATCTATTTTGTTTAGTACATTAGTACACATTTCAGGGTTATTGTGATAGACTATGTTGTAGCCTTCCTGGTATATGCTCTCAAGCATTTTGCTGGTCTTGTTAACTTGTAGCTTTACGTTTTGTTTAAAGGCGTTAGAGCCTCTTAGCTCATCGTTTGCTTCTAGTAGTAATTGACTTAGCATTACGCTTTTTAGATAGTTTAAATGCCTATCGTTAATGTGGGGTTTTGATTCTTCTTTCATAAATAGAAACTGTTTTTAACTCGTTTTTTTGTTTTTGTGTAAGTGTTATAAAGTGAAGAGTAAGTAATACCTGTATCTCTGCTAAGACTAGCAATGCTTTTGCCTGATGCTACAATCTTGTAGACTTTTCGATCGTACCAGAACAAATCATTTAGAACATTGTCTACTTGATTTTGTTTTTTAGCAAACTTAAATTCGTCAATAGGTGGGGATGTGTTTTGTTTAGGCTCTGACTCCATTTCTTCTAGATAGACTTTTTTAACTTTCTTTTTCTTTTTGTGTAGTGTCAAGAATATGCCTCGTAAAACTTTATAACAGTAGTATTTGTTTACATCATCTTTGAAAGTAAAATCAATGTTTTTATTTAAATCTTGTGATAGCTGGATATATAGCTCTTGAACTACGTCTTCAGCTTGGCTAGGATTACATCCAAAAGATATAACGACTCTAATCCATTCTTTGTGATAGTTGTAAGCGAGTTCTAGTAATGTTTTCATTTTATTAAATTATTGCACAAAGTATCTGCCTCTGTTTGGGTTTACTAATTGATAAGCTACAGCATATCTCAAGGCATCCATTAAATGCGAATAAGCATGACATGGAGTTTGAGATTTCTTTTCTAGCCAGATGTAATTATTAAATTCGTTTATAAGCTCTAGGCTGTTAGGATCAACTATTAAGTCATAGTCTTGTAAAAGGCTAATACCAAAGATGACGCTGCCTTGCCCTTTGATGGTAGGTACTATGTTTAAACCTTGTGATGATAAAGAAGAAATTAGTCTGGGGTCTGCTGAGTCTGCTACTATTAAATTGTTTCCAGCAAACTTTTTATTTAGTATATATATTTCACTAGCTGTTAAAGCTTTCTTGTAAAAACATTCTTGTATGTAAATAATTTTATTCTCATTATCAATACAAGTTTTTACCAAAACTGTAGGATCATTAAATCCAAAATCTTGTCCATAGACTGGCTTAGATACTTCTTTAAAGCTTCCTAATTTCCAGTTGGTATAAACAGCACCTTGAAGTATGCCTGTTAAACCCTCTCCATAAACACGATACCAATTAGCCCAATACTCATTCCCTTTGTTAGCTTTAGCCTTAGCCTTTAGTATTTCGCTTACA
>NZ_JASJHV010000003.1:0-15315 GCF_037625555.1 Lacinutrix sp. | reverse complement strand
TGGTTAGATTCTAATAATTATATTCAAAACTATTCTAGTTATGATGCTATTTTGGCTGTAGATGCTTTTACAGCATTACAGACCGATTATTTTAATGCATTCGATAAATTAAAGGAGTATTATAACAGTACTAAAGATTGGATTTTTGGATATTTAACTTACGATTTAAAAAATGACACTGAAGCTTTAACATCTAATAATGATGATGGTTTAGAGTTTCCTGATTTGTATTTTTTTCAACCTAAAAAAATATTTTTGATAAAAGGTAGTACTTTAGAAACACTCTATTTAAATGGAGTTGGTGATGAATTAGAAGAAGATTTTAAAGCAATTCTAAATTGCAAAGTGGAACAACATGCTAGTTTGTTAAAAGAAAACGATAATCCTATAAAAATTAAATTAAAAATACATCAAGACGAGTATTTTAATAAGGTTACTAAAGTACTATCTCACATTCATCGTGGAGATATTTATGAGGCTAATTTTTGTCAAGAGTTTTATGCAGAAGACACTATAATTCAGCCTTTAGAGACTTATACTAAACTAAATGCTATATCAAAACCTCCTTTTGCAACATTTTTAAAGTTTGATACTAACTATTTATTATCAGCATCTCCAGAACGTTACATAAAAAAAACAGGAAATAAAGTAGTTTCGCAACCCATAAAAGGAACAGCAAAGCGTGATCCAGACCATATTATGGATTCTATTTTAAAAAATGATTTGATAAGTGATGAAAAAGAACGAAGCGAAAACATAATGATTGTAGATTTAGTTAGAAATGACCTTTCTCAAACAGCAAAAAAGGGTAGTATAAAAGTTGAAGAACTTTGTAAAATTTACAGTTTTGATCAAGTTCATCAAATGGTTTCTACTGTAGTTTCAGAAGTTGAGGACACTACAAACCCAATAGATATTCTAAAAACTACCTTTCCAATGGGAAGTATGACTGGAGCTCCAAAAATTTCAGCAATGCAAATTATTGAAGCATTAGAAGAAACGAAACGTGGCTTGTATTCTGGTAGTGTTGGTTATATTTCACCTAAGGGAGATTTCGATTTTAATGTCGTTATAAGAAGTATTCTTTATAACGAAAATAAGAAATACGTCTCTTATTCTGTAGGTGGAGCAATTACAGCAAAAAGCGAACCATTAAAAGAATACGAAGAATGTCTTGTTAAAGCAAAAGCAATGAGAGAAGTATTGGAAAATTAGTGGCTTAAAAACTTCAAAAAACGTACATTTACAACGTGTTAGAAAACTTCAATACATACATTAACTTAAATCTTAATTTTCTTAATCAAAAGAAGCTATTACTTGCTGTTTCTGGCGGTTTGGACAGTGTTGTTTTAACGCATTTATGTAAAGAAGCAAAACTAGATATAGCCATTGCACACTGTAATTTTAATTTGCGAGATAAAGAAAGTAATGGAGACGAGGCGTTTGTTTTAAATTTAGCTAAATCTTTAGATTTAGAAGCTTTTATCCAACATTTTGACACTAATACTTATGCTCAAGAAAATAAGTTATCTATACAAATGGCAGCCAGAGAAATGCGTTACAATTGGTTTCAAGAATTAGCTGAACAGTTAAGTTTCGATTATATTTTAACAGCACATCATGCAGACGATAATCTTGAAACTTTTTTAATTAATTTATCCAGAGGCACAGGATTAGATGGCTTAACAGGAATACCAGAAACTAATGGAAACATTATAAGACCATTATTAAGTTTTTCTAGAGAAACAATAGAAAATTACGCTAAACAACAAAAAATAGAGTGGCGAGAAGATAGTAGTAATGCATCAACCAAGTATTTAAGGAACCAATTAAGACACGAAGTAATACCAAAATTAAAAGAAGTAAATTCTAACCTGCTTAAAAACTTTGAAACCACATTACAGCATCTTAGAGAAACAGAAGATATTTTAGAAGAAAGTGTGAATGCGGTTTTAAAACGCGCCATTATAGACTTAAATAACAATGAAATAACTTACAATATTTCAGAGTTTTTAAAGCTAAATAACCCAAGAGCTTACTTGGTAGAAATATTCAAGCCATTTGGTTTTACTGCTTTTAACGATGTGCTTAATTTATTAACTGCGCAAAGTGGTAAACAAGTGCTTTCTCAATCTTATAGATTAATTAAAGACAGAACACATTTAATTTTGGCACCTTTACCATTAGATGATGAATTTAATGACATATATATAAATGAAGAAGAAAAGGATAAAAGTATACCAAGTAGTATTTTGTTTTTGGAAACAGTAAAGACTCTAAATGCCAGCTCTAAAAATGAAATTTTTGTGGACGCAGAAACGTTAAACTATCCTTTAGTAGTAAGACAATGGAAAGAAGGCGACTATTTCTATCCCTTAGGCTTAAATGGAAAAAAGAAAATTAGTAAGTATTTTAAAGATGAAAAATTATCTTTGTTAGATAAAGAAAAAAGTCTGTTATTGTGCTCTAATAATGAAATCGTTTGGGTAATAAACCAACGAGCAGATCAACGATTTAAGGTAACTAATACAACCAATAATATTTTAAAAATAGCTCTAAAAAAATGAAGAAAATTCTAGCATTATTATTCTTGTTATTTTCTATACAAACCATGTTTGCCCAATTAGAAGAACCAGTAAAATGGAGTGGTATAGTTGAGAAAATTTCAGAAACCGAATATAATTTAATATTCGAAGCAGAAATAGAAGACCATTGGCATTTGTATTCACAACACCTACCAGAAGGAGGTGCAATACCAACAGAGTTTATTTATAACGAAGAGGCATTATCTGAAGACTTTAAATTAGTAGGTAAAGCTAAAGAAAGTGAAAGCATCACTAAGTTTGATAAGGTCTTTGAAATGGAGATGACTTATTTTGATTATGAAGCAACATTCATACAAAAAATTGAAATACTAAACCCAAATGTAACAGCTATAGAAGTAGAAATTAGTTATCAAGCCTGTGACGATGCTAAGTGTATATTCGAGAGTAAATCTGTAGATTTTCAGATTAAAGAAGAGAAAAAAGAAGACACCAAAATATTAGATCTAGTAAAATGGATATCGTCTATTTACAAAGTTGGAGATAATGAGTATGAAATAGATTACACAGCTATCTTAGAGAATAAGTGGCATATTTATTCTCAAGACAACAAAGACCCAATGGGTCCAATTGCAACGGAAATTACTTTTAAAAATGACAATAAAGATTACGAATTAATTGGTGGTTTAAAGGAGTCTAAATCTATAGAAAAGTTTGAAAAAGCTTTCGATATGGATGTTAAATACTTTTCGAATGAAGCAGTATTTACACAGAAAATTAAAGTTTTAAATACAGATTTAAAATCAATAGAAGCAGAGGCTTATTTTCAAGCCTGTGATGATGAGAAATGTCTTGCACCAACTTTTTTCGATTTTAAAACCAATTTAAAAGATGCTAAAGTAAGAACTACCTTAGTTAAAGATTCTAATAAAACAGAAACTAATGGAGATTCTAAAGACTTATGGAGTATCTTTTTTATAGCTTTTTTATCTGGTTTCGCGGCATTATTAACACCATGTGTTTTTCCAATGATACCAATGACAGTGAGCTTTTTTACAAAGCAAAGTAAATCTAAAGCTGCAGGAATTAAAAATGCAATTATTTATGGATTGTGTATAATAGCAATTTATTTATTATTAGGTACAGCTGTTACTGGAATTTTTGGAGCAGATGCATTAAATGCACTAGCAACAAATGTTTGGTTTAACTTAATCTTCTTCCTATTACTAGCCGTTTTTGCTTTTTCATTTTTAGGTGCTTTCGAAATTATGTTGCCAAATTCTTGGGCTAATAAAGTTGATTCCCAAGCAAATAGAGGAGGTATGGTAGGTATCTTTTTTATGGCTTTAGCACTAGCAATCGTATCCTTTTCTTGTACAGGCCCAATAGTAGGAACACTTTTAGTAGAAGCAGCATCAAAAGGAGGATTAGCTCCAATTATAGGCATGCTAGGTTTTTCTATGGCAATAGCACTACCATTTGCGCTTTTTGCAGCTTTTCCAGGTTGGCTAAATTCTTTGCCAAAATCTGGTGGCTGGTTAAATACTGTAAAAGTGGTTTTAGGTTTTTTAGAATTAGCACTAGCATTCAAATTCTTATCGCAAGCAGATTTAGTGTTACAAATGCATCTTTTAGAAAGAGAAGTTTTTATAGCTATATGGATTGCCATATTTGGAACATTAGCATTATACCTTTTTGGAAAAATAAAGTTACCGCACGATTCGCCTCTTAAACATATATCTGTAGGAAGGTTAAGTCTTGGTTTAATAGTCTTATCTTTTACAATTTATATGATTCCTGGACTTTGGGGAGCACCATTAAATATAATAAGTGCCTTTCCACCACCTTTAGATTATAGCGAGTCTCCTTATGGTGTAGGAAACTCTAAAGGAGGAGGAAGTGCAAGTCGTGATCATTCTAGTTTACCAGAAGGCGCTCATTTATTAGCACCACATGATATTTTAGCGTTTAATGATTACGATTTAGGTTTAGCTTATGCTAAAAAAGTTAATAAACCAGTAATGATAGACTTTACAGGTTGGGCTTGTGTGAATTGCAGAAAAATGGAACAAAATGTTTGGCCAAAGCCAGAAATTTTAAACGCCTTAAAAAATGATGTTATCTTAATTTCTCTTTTTGTAGATGACAAAAGAAAACTTGAAGAAGATGAAATTGTAGATTCTAAACTTAGAGAGGGTAAAAAACTTAAGTATATTGGGCAGAAATGGAGTGAGTTTCAAACCATTAAATATAAGTCTAATACGCAACCATACTATGTGTTAATGGATCATGATGAAGAAAACTTAATAGAACCTGTAGCTTTTACACCAGATGCAATTGAGTATTTAAATTGGTTAAAAACAGGAATTGGTAATTTTAAGTAATAAATTTTAAATCCTGCTTTTGTAGGATTTTTTTTACATTAATTTTAAAGAATGAAAACAATAGCAGGTAATATAGTCGATATTCAAAACAAGCGTATTTATAAAGGTGAAGTTACTATCGAAGCTGGAAAAATAGTTTCTATTGTAGAAAAAGAACACAATATAAACCACTATATATTACCTGGTTTTATAGATGCTCATATACATATAGAAAGCTCTATGTTAGTACCAAGCGAGTTTGCAAAATTAGCTGTACAACATGGAACGATTGCAACGGTTAGCGATCCACACGAAATCGCTAACGTACTAGGAGTAAAAGGTGTGGAGTTTATGATAGAAAATGGTAAAAAAACACCATTTAAATTCAATTTTGGAGCACCTTCTTGTTTGCCAGCAACCAATTTTGAATCTGCTGGAGCAATTATTGACGCTGAAGACATTAAAACTTTAATGGAAAATCCAGATATTAAATATTTGGCAGAGATGATGAATTATCCAGGTGTACTTTTCGATGATAAAGAAGTGCTTAAAAAAATAGCTTGGGCTAAACATAATAATAAACCAATAGATGGTCATGCGCCTGGTTTACGAGGAGACGATATAACAAAATATATTGCAGCAGGCATTTCTACAGATCACGAATGTTTTACTTATGATGAGGCTTTAGAAAAGCTTAAAAAAGGAATGAAAGTATTAATTCGTGAAGGTAGTGCAGCAAAGAATTTTAATGCATTAATAGATTTATTGCCTGAACATTTTGAAAACATGATGTTTTGTAGTGACGATAAACATCCAGACGATCTTCTATTAGGCCATATTAATCAATTATGTGCTAGAGCAGTTGCAAAAAAGGTTGATGTGTTTAAAGTACTTCAAGTGGCATGTGTTAATCCTATAAAACATTATAATTTAAACGTTGGAACACTAAAAGTTGGTGATACTGCCGATTGTATTATTGTTGAAGATTTAAAAGATTTTAAAACACTTCAAACCTTTATAAATGGTGAGTTGGTTTACGACTTTGGTAAAGTAAATATTCCAAATGTAGTTTTCGAAAATCTTAATAATTTTGATTGCGATAAAAAAGACGTTTCAGATTTTAGATTTGAATCTTCTGCAAAAAAAATACGCGTTATAGAATGCCAAGATTGTCAATTGGTAACGAATGAGGTTATTGCAGATAGTCTAATTGAAAACGGAAGCCTAGTTTCAAATACAGAAACAGATGTTCTTAAAATGACAGTTGTAAATCGTTATAAAAATGAAAAACCTGCTATCGCTTTTATCAAGAATTTTGGATTAAAAGAAGGAGCAATTGCTAGTTCTGTTGGTCATGATTCTCATAATATTATTGCAGTTGGCGTTTCAGACGAAGCCATTTGTAAAGCGGTTAATGCAATTATTAAAGCCAAAGGCGGTATATGCGCAGTAAATAATTCCGAAGAAAAAACAGTAGCATTACCAGTTGCAGGTATCATGAGTGATAAAAACGGTGAAACTATTGGTAAGCAATACGCAGCGTTAGATGCACTAGCAAAACAAATGGGTAGTACTTTAAATGCACCTTATATGTCATTGTCTTTTATGGCTTTACTGGTAATTCCTGCTCTTAAATTAAGTGATAAAGGATTGTTTAACGGTCAAACATTTAAATTTACAGATTTAGAATTCAATTAATTTCTATCTTTTCTTTACATCTAGTATCTAAACTAATCTTTATATGCTAAACAAAGTTTACGCGAGTGCTGTTTTTGGAGTTGAAGCTTCAACAATAACTTCTAGTCCTGCAGAAATGCAACGCTATTTAAGTAAAATTTCTGGCCCATTGTTAGATAGAATAGATATCCATATTGAAGTCACTCCTGTACCTTTTGATAAATTATCAGATGAACGTAAAGGCGAATCTTCGATAGACATAAGAAAACGGGTAACCAAAGCTCGTGAAAGGCAAACCAAACGTTTTGAAGCTTCTGAAACGGTACATTATAATGCGCAAATGCATGTTAAGCAAATTAGAACACATTGTAAGTTAGACGAAGCCTCTAAAACATTACTAAAAACAGCTATGGAACGTTTAAACCTTTCAGCAAGAGCTTACGATCGTATTTTAAAAGTATCCAGAACTATCGCAGATTTAGAAGGTGCAGAAAGTATTAGTGGAAGCCATATAAGTGAAGCTATTCAATATAGAAGTTTAGATAGAGAAGGTTGGTTGGGATAGTTTTTTGAATTCTGATTTTACAATCTTTATAGCCACTTCAATATTTTTTTAACTTTCTTAAGTTTTCCTTTATAAGGAGCATAACGTAAAGGTAAATCTAGCCAATTTCCTTTTTTTACTACTGCTTTTTGGTGAGAAAATGTATTAAATGATAATTTGCCATGGTAAGCACCTAAACCACTATTTCCAACACCTCCAAATGGTAATCTATGATTTGCAAAATGGATTACAGTATCATTAATACAACCACCACCAAAAGAATAGTTTTCGATTACTTTTCTAGCTTTGGATGAACTTGTACTAAAGACATAAAGTGATAATGGTTTTTCGTATTTAGAAATTATAGCTTCAATTTTAGTTTCATCTTTATAAGAAATCACAGGTAGTATAGGTCCAAAAATTTCATCTTTCATCACTTCACTATCTAAGCTAGGTTCATCAATTACAGTAGGAGAGATGTAACGTGTTTCTGCATTAGTTTGTCCACCAATAATACAATTTTCGTTGTCTAACATTTTTGCTAAACGTAAAAAGTTTTTGTCGTTAACAATTCTACAGAAATCTTCAGAAGTACTCGGATTACTTGAATATGCTTTTTCTATTTCAATTTGTAAAGCCTTATAAAAAGTTTCTTTTATACTTTCGTGAATTAATATATAATCTGGAGCAATACAAGTTTGGCCAGCGTTTAAAAACTTGCCCCAAACAATACGTTTAGCAGTCAACTCTATATTTGCTGTCTCGTCAATAATACATGGATTTTTACCACCTAACTCTAAAGTGATAGGTGTTAAATGCTTAGCAGCAGCTTTCGCTACAATTTTCCCAACATTTACACTTCCTGTAAAGAATATATAATCCCAACATTGTTCTAGTAGTTTGGTAGAAACGTCAACACCACCTTCTAGAACACTTACATGTTCTGGACTAAAAACAACATCGATAATATTTTTTAAAAGTGCAGAAGTATTTGGAGTAAGCTCACTTGGTTTTAATACAACAGTATTTCCTGCAGCTATTGAAGCTGCCATTGGAGCAATGGCTAATTGATACGGATAATTCCATGGCGCAATAATTAGGGTTTGTCCATAAGGTTCAGAATATAATTTATCTGTAGAAGGAAAGTTTAATAGAGCAGGAGTAACACGTTTTGGTTTTGCCCATTTACTAACATTCTTAATCATTAAATCTAAATCTGAATTAACGACAGCAATTTCGGTTAAAACACTTTCGTAAGCAGATTTTCTAAAGTCTTTAGCAAGCGCTTCAATAATCTCGTTTTCACGTTTTATGAGTTCTGTTTTAAGGTTTTTTAAAACCTGTTTTCTAAAGGCAACATTTTTAGTGTCACCAGTTTTAAAATAGTTTTTTTGAGATTGTAATAATTCAGAAACCATATAATGAGATTAGAAAAGTAAAGTTACAAATTCTTGAGAGGTTTTAAAAACTTGAAGTTGTGTAAATACAAAATTATAGGCAAGCGTTCCAAATTGGATCTTTTGGTAAAGGAGCAGTAATGTTTAGTTCTCTTTTTGAAACAGGATGAATAAAACGAATACTTCTGGCATGTAAACTAATACTTGCGTCTTTATTGCTTCGATCGAAACCATATTTTAAATCACCTTTTATTGGTGAACCAATACTAGATAATTGAACTCGAATTTGATGATGACGACCAGTTTCTAAGTTTACTTCTAAAAGAAAGTAGTTATCTAAAGTTTTAATTGTAGTGTAATGTAAAATTGCTTTTTTACTATCTGGCACTTCATTTATATGTGCTCTAGACTTGTTGTTTTTTGGGTTCTTTTTTAACCAATGTATTAAAGAATCTGTTTCATTTTCTGGCTTATTTTTTACTAATGCCCAATAGGTTTTAGAGATGTCTTTAGAAACAAAAAGTTTATTTAATCTTGGTAAGACTTTACTTGTTTTGGCAAAAATAACCAAACCAGTTGTAGGTCTGTCTAATCTATGTACTGTGCCTAAATAAACATTGCCAGGCTTATTGTATTTTTCTGCAATGTATTCTTTTACAACATCGCTAAGCGGTTTGTCTCCAGTTTTATCACCTTGTACAATATCTCCTGCATGTTTATTCACCACAATAATGTGGTTGTCTTCGTAGATAACTTGTAAATTAGATTTATTAGATAATGTCTTTGACTTTTGGATCACTCGATAATTCGATTATTAGATTAGTTCGATTTGCTCTTTTGGAATTTTTTATTTGAGAGTTGATTTGAATTTTGAGGTCATTTTAATTATTGAATCTAAATTTTTTAAAAGAGAATTTAACTCTTCTTGTATTATGAAATTTAAATCTGAAGCAATTAATAATTGTGTTTCAATCTCGTACGCAGAACCTAAACTCATTTGAAGAAATCTAACAAAACCTTTGCTCGATTGCTCGATTTTTAGATTTGAGTGAGTTCGAAAAATCGAATAACCCAACAATCGAATTAATCCATATTAATATTGCTCAGTATCATTAGGAAAGTCTCCAGACTTAACATCTTTACCATATTGTGTAAATGCATTGGTCATTTCCTCATATAAATTCATATAACGTCTTAAAAAACGTGGATTAAATTCATGTATCATTCCAACCATGTCATGTGTTACCAATACTTGTCCATCAACACCATTTCCAGCACCAATACCTATTACAGGAATAGATATACTTGCGGCAACTTCTTGTGCCAATTTAGCTGGTATTTTTTCTAAAACGAGAGCAAAACAACCTACTTTTTCAAGCATTAAGGCATCTTCTTTTAATTGTTGTGCTTCTTGTTCTTCTTTTGCTCTTACTGTATAAGTCCCAAATTTATAGATAGATTGTGGTGTTAAACCTAAATGTCCCATAACTGGAACACCTGCGTTTAAAATACGCTTTATAGAGTCTTTAACTTCTTTCCCACCTTCCATTTTAACAGCATGACCACCAGATTCTTTCATAATTCTAATAGCAGAACGTAACGCTTCTTTAGGATCACTTTGGTAGCTACCAAAAGGTAAATCTACAACAACAAGAGAACGGTCTACAGCACGAATTACAGAAGAGGCATGATATATCATTTGATCTAATGTAATAGGTAAGGTAGTTTCGTGTCCTGCCATTACATTACTTGCAGAATCACCAACAAGAATAACATCTATTCCAGCACCATCAACAATTTTTGCCATGGTATAATCGTAAGCTGTTAGCATAGAAATTTTTTCTCCACGCTTTTTCATATCGACTAACGATTTTACTGTAACTCTTTTGTATTCTTTTTTTGCTGTTGACATTTATTATAAATTAAGATAGATTGTAAAAATAGTAAATTTACCATATAAAGCAGTATTTTTATTTAGTATTGAAAAACAATACATTGCATTAAATTTTGATAAATATGAAGTACTACATTCTAGTAATAACACTTTTTTTCTTAGGAAACAGCAACGCGCAATCAGAATTAGACAAAGAAATTTTAGAAGTAAAACAAACTATTGAAACTTTTTTTGAAGGTTTTCACAAACAAGATAGTATTATTTTAAAATCTGTAATCTATAAAGAAATTAAGTTGCAATCCATAGGCAAGAATAGAGAAGGAGTACTTGAATTAACAACAACCGAGAACTCGAAATTTTTAAAATCTATAGTTTCAATACCAGAAGGTCAGGATTTTCAAGAAAAAATATTAAGCTGTAATATACAAGTAGATGGTAATATGGCAAATGCTTGGACAGACTATCAGTTTTGGTTTAATGGCCAATTTAGTCATTGTGGTGTTAATTCTTTTCAGCTCATAAAAGAAAACAAAACTTGGAAAATTTTCTATTTAGTAGATACGCGTAGAATAGAAGATTACTTAGATTAAATTGCCTGAATGCTTATATTTAGTTAGATTCTAAAAATCGAACACTAGCAATCTGCCATATTCACCCTAACTGCTAATCCTCCTTCGCTAGTTTCTTTGTATTTATTATTCATATCCTTTGCAGTTTCCCACATCGTTTCAACAACTTTATCTAATGGTACCTTAACATTTTTAGGGTCTGTGTCTAATGCTAATTCAGCAGCATTTATGGCTTTAATGGCTCCCATTGCGTTACGTTCTATACATGGTATTTGTACCAATCCACCAATAGGATCGCAGGTTAAACCCAAGTGATGTTCCATAGCAATTTCTGCAGCAATCATTACTTGTTCTGGAGTACCACCAAGTAACTCTGTTAATGCAGCCGCTGCCATTGCAGAGCTTACACCAATTTCTGCTTGGCATCCACCCATTGCGGCAGATATTGTTGCTCCTTTTTTAAAGATACTTCCTATTTCTCCAGCAACTAATAAAAATTGTTTAATGTGTTTAAAGTCTGCTTCATGGTTTTCAATTACCATATAATACATTAAGACAGCAGGAATAACACCAGCGCTTCCATTAGTAGGAGCTGTAACTACGCGACCAAGAGAAGCATTTACTTCATTAACAGATAAAGCAAAACAGCTTACCCACTTTAAAATTTGACGAAATTTCACTTCACTTTGCCTAATACTTTCCAGCCAATCTTGAGAAGTAATATATGGCATTTCAATATTTAAATTCTTGTGCATATCAAAAGCTCGTCGTCTAACGTTTAATCCTCCAGGTAGAGTGCCTTCAGTATGGCAGCCTGTAAACATGCAGTCTAACATAGTTTGCCAAATACGCTGTATTTCAAAATCTATAGTTTTATAGTCTCTAAGAGAGCGTTCGTTTTCTAAAACTATTTCAGAAATTATTTTATTTTCAGAGTGACAAAAGGCGAGTAATTCTGTTGCTTTATCTACAGGAAAAGGAATTTTTTTTTTAGTTCTTTATTTTCAGCATCTACTGTTCGTTCCTCATTAATTACAAAACCACCACCAATAGAGTAAAAGTTAGATTGATGAATTTCGGTATTCATTTTAAAAGCAGTGAATGTTATGGCGTTTGAATGAAATGGAAGAAAAACACGATTAAACACGATTTCAGATTTTCTATCAAAATCAATTATCTTTTCATTTCCTAAAACTAATTTTTTGGTATTTTCTATCGATGCTATTATAATATCTATGGTTTCTGTAGGTATATATTCTGGATCGCTACCACTTAAACCTAACATTACTGCCAAATCTGTGGCATGACCTTTTCCGGTTAGAGAAAGTGAACCATATAAATCGACTTGAACCCTAGTAACATCTTTAAAAACATCTTCTTCTTTTAATTCATGTAACCAGCGTTCCGCAGCACGCCAAGGTCCTAAAGTGTGTGAACTTGAAGGTCCAACACCAATTTTAAGCATATCGAAAACTGAGATACATTCCATAATTACTATACCGTTTTAGTTACACAAATATAGCTTTTTGTTTAGATAATTAGACATAAAAAAACAGCTCTGATTTAAAGTATCAAAGCTGTTTTTAAAAAATCTATTAAAGAATAAGGATTCTATCTTTTTGTAAATGTTTTAATGTCGTAAAGATCCATTACAGCATCTAAATTAGTATAATCTACTCTACCAACATTATCAGCAGGAACAACAACAACTCTAAAGACTTGATTTTGTGTGTATGAAGCATCTAAAAGCGAAAAATCTGTTGTGCCATCTAGAAAAAACCTAACGTCTGTTTGTGTAAAATCGTAATTATATATTAATTCACCATCATCAAAATACACTGTTTGTGGCATTAGTCTCCATATGTCTTGACCGTTTAGTGTTTCCCATAAAACATAAACCAAAGTAACATCAGACTGTAAAACATCAAAGCCATAAGCTTCAAAAAATTCATAGTTGTTTGCGTTATTAAAATCTAGTTCAATTTCAAAGGAAGAAGAAGCAATTATAGCACCATTAAGCCCATCAAATCCTGGAGGACCTTGTGGACCTTCGCAAGATGTTAATAAAAAGGCAAATACCGATAATAGTGTTACTAAACATTTCATATGTATATATTTTAATTTTTACTAAGGTATATCAAAATTAATACCAAAGTATAATTTAGTAAAATTAATTTCAGTTTATAAATATGACATCATGTCACATTTTTTCTAATGGCATAATCATTGTCTTTAAGGATTTGTAAATAATTAATAAAATACATTTCCGCGAAAGCGAAATAAAAACAAAAACATAAATTATGAGTAAGATTATTGGAATCGATTTAGGAACTACCAACTCTTGTGTTTCTGTAATGGAAGGTAACGAGCCAGTAGTTATCCCTAATGCAGAAGGTAAAAGAACAACACCATCTGTAATTGCCTTAGTAGAAGGTGGAGAAATTAAAGTTGGAGATCCTGCAAAAAGACAAGCAGTTACTAACCCAACAAAAACAGTATATTCTGTTAAACGTTTTATGGGTAACAAGTATTCTGAGTCTAAAAAAGAAGCAGAACGTGTACCATACAAAGTTGTAAAAGGAGATAATAATACACCACGTGTAGATATTGATGGTCGTTTATACACACCACAAGAATTATCTGCAATGGTTTTACAGAAAATGAAAAAAACTGCTGAAGACTATTTAGGTACTTCAGTTAGCGAAGCAGTAATTACTGTTCCAGCATATTTTAACGATGCACAACGTCAAGCTACTAAAGAAGCTGGTGAAATTGCAGGTTTAAAAGTTCGTAGAATTATCAATGAGCCAACAGCAGCAGCTTTAGCTTATGGTATGGACAAAAAAGGAACAGACCAAAAAATAGTAGTATTTGATTTTGGTGGTGGTACACACGATGTATCTATCCTTGAATTAGGTGATGGTGTATTTGAAGTATTATCTACAGATGGAGATACACATTTAGGTGGTGATGATGTTGACCAGAAAATTATTGATTGGTTAGCAGATGAGTTTAATACAGAAGAAGGTATGGATTTGCGTAAAGATCCAATGTCTTTACAACGTGTTAAGGAAGCTGCCGAAAAAGCAAAGATAGAATTATCTTCTTCTGAACAAACTGAAATTAATTTGCCATACATTACAGCAACTGCAAGCGGACCAAAACACTTAGTACGTACTTTAACACGCTCTAAATTCGAGCAGTTAATTGACGATTTAGTAAAACGTACTATTGAGCCTTGTGCAACAGCTTTAAAAGCAGCAGGTTTATCAAAATCTGATATTGACGAAGTAATTTTAGTTGGTGGATCTACACGTATTCCAGCAGTACAACAAGCAGTAGAAAAGTTCTTTGGAAAATCGCCTTCAAAAGGAGTAAATCCAGATGAGGTTGTATCTTTAGGAGCAGCAATTCAAGGTGGTGTTTTATCTGGAGATGTTAAAGATGTATTACTTCTAGACGTAACACCTTTATCTTTAGGTATTGAAACAATGGGTAACGTAATGACGAAACTTATTGAAGCAAACACAACAATACCAACAAAAAAATCGCAAGTTTTCTCTACAGCAGCAGACAATCAACCTTCAGTAGAAATCCACGTATTACAAGGTGAACGTGCAATGGCTGGAGATAATAAAACAATAGGACGTTTTCATTTAGATGGAATTCCTCCAGCACAAAGAGGAACACCTCAAATTGAAGTAACTTTCGATATTGATGCTAACGGAATTATTAAGGTTTCGGCAACAGATAAAGCAACAAATAAGACACAAGATGTTAGAATCGAAGCGTCTTCTGGTTTAACTGAAGAAGAAATTCAGCAAATGAAAGCAGATGCAGAAGCAAATGCAGATGCAGATGCTAAAGCAGCAGAAAATGCTAAGAAATTAAACGAAGCAGATTCTATGATTTTTCAAACTGAAAAGCAATTAACAGAATTTGGTGATAAATTATCTGATGATAAAAAAGCACCAATAGAAGAGGCTTTAGAAGAATTAAAGAAAGCTTACGAGACTAAAGATATAGCTGTAATTGAGCCAGCGTTAGAAAAAATTAACGAAGCTTGGAAAGTAGCTAGCGAAGAAATGTACAAAGCACAAGCAGATGCTCAAGGAGGAGCAGCTGGACCAGAAGCAGGAGCAGGAGAGCCAGCTCAAGCAGAAGGTGATAATGTGGAAGACGTTGAATTTGAAGAAGTGAAGTAATAAGTTAGTATTGTTTATTAGAAAAAAGCACGATCATTTATGGTTGTGCTTTTTTTTTGAAAACATTTTAACCATAACAAATGCATGAGGAAATGTAACTGCCGCTATGAACGCAAAAAAAAG
>NZ_JASJHV010000002.1:0-4005 GCF_037625555.1 Lacinutrix sp. | reverse complement strand
AGCATTTAAGTGGATTTTAGAATTAAAAGAGTTAAATTAGTATGTATTGATAATGTTTGTTAATCAATAATATTAATAAATGTCGATTACATTAATCATTATTTTTGAAACAGTATTTACTAATACCAACTCTATTAGCATTTTTTAGACATTAATAATGAAATTTACAGACTCCTTTACAATTGAAAATCATTCTTTTATAGAAAAAAATTCTCGTTCTGTACACTTTATTATCTAGATAATATTGTTGTGTCAGAAATAGATTATGGAACTCATTTTGATTGGGCAAAAATTCAAGAATTAATAGATTCAATTCTCTTACACTACGGCAAAGATTGTAAAATAGGATACATTTCGAATAAGATAAATTCTTACTCTTTTGAGCCTAACCTTTGGAAAGACTTTTTTGAAAAATATTCTTTTCTCGCAAGAAGTGTCTCTGTATGCTATACAGAGATTAACTATGCCAATGGTTTATTAGAAGAAAAACTATCTAATAAAAAAGTAAAAGCCGTAAAATCTATTGAAGAAGACATTGCTTGGATTTCTAATTTAGAGGCAATTAAAAAGTAAATTAAAACTCAAACGTTTTACCATCATCTGCTAATTCTACATTTTCAAAAAACTCTTTAGCTTCAGTTTTAAATACATTTAAATCATCGTATCTAGTAGAATAATGTCCAAGTAACAACCTGCCAACATTAGCCTGTTTTGCAATACTTCCAGCTTCTTTTGCTGTACTGTGCTTTGTTTTTGGTGCTAAATGAGCGTGCTGCTCTAAAAAGGTAGATTCATGATATAAAACATCTACATTTTTAATTATTGGTACTATATCTTCTTTATAAGCTGTATCGCTACAAAAAGCATAACTTTTAGGTTTTTCTGGAGGATACGTAACTGTTTTATTTTCTATATGTTTTCCCTCTTTATTTTCAACATCAAAACCTTGTTTTAATTTTCTATAATAAGCAACATCAATATCTGCATTTAATACAGCATTCATATCTAATTTGCGTTCTCCTTCTTTTTCTTTAAAAAGGAAACCATTAGCATAGACACGATGATCTAAGGGAATTGTATGAACTTCTACTTTATGGTCTTCAAAAATTAATTCTGACTCTAAACTGTTTAGTTCGTGAAAAATAAGGTTATAATTTGTCCAAGAGTTTGCTAATTTCATTTGAAGTGTAATTACTTCTTTCAAGCCTTTTGGAGCATGAATGTGCAAATCTGCTTCACGCGTTAATAATCGCATAGTAGAAATTAAACCCACTAGACCAAAAAAATGATCTCCATGTAGATGAGAAATAAAAATATGCTTAATACGATTAAACTTTATTTTATGTCGCCTAAGCTCTACTTGAGTACCTTCACCACAGTCTATTAAAAACAAATGATTATTTATTTCTAAAACTTGAGACGTAGGATTTGTAAATGTTCGTGGTGTTGCACTATAGCAACCAAGTATGTTTAGTTTCAATCCGGGAGGTTGTTTTGTTATTTATTGTGGAATCGATTTAACTTAATTACTAACGAATCAACTGCTTAGCATTTTTATTAAAACCCTAAATCGCGTTCCATTACTTCCATTTCAATAATATCGAAAGCTTCTTGAAGTGAAGGTACTACTATAATTTCATCTGAAGTATCGTTAGCATTAATAGTATCTGTAACTACTACAAAAGAGTGTTTTGCTGCATGATGTTTTTTAGAAAGGCGTAAAAATTCAATAATATCTTGCGAAGTTATCTTTCTTAAAGAAGACATTTTTATAACAATGTTATGGTTTTCAAATTTAGGATATAAAGCTTCCAGTTTCTTAACTAATTCTATAACAGTAGCTTTCTCTTGTGTAATAATAGACGTATTTTCCTCTTGAGTTATGATCATAATTTATTGTTTTATTTTTGAAGCTAATAAATATATTACTGCCATCCTAACTGCTACTCCATTTTGTACTTGATCTAAAATAATGGCTTGTTTAGAATCTGCAACATCACTTGTTATTTCAACACCTCTATTAATAGGTCCTGGATGCATAATTGTAATTTCTTTATTTAAAGAATCTAGTAATGCTTTATTTACTCCATATTGTTGTGTGTATTCTCTGGTAGATGGTAAATAACTAATAGCCATACGTTCGTTTTGTACGCGCAGCATATTTGCTACATCACACCATTCTAATGCTTTTTTTAAGTTTGTTTCAACTTTTACTCCTAAATCTGCAATATACTTAGGCAATAGTGTTTTGGGTCCACAAACCATTACATTTGCACCTTGCAATTTTAAGGCATAAATATTAGATAAAGCTACACGACTATGCAAAATATCTCCTACAATTACTACATTCTTTCCTGCAACATCTCCTAAACGTTCTCTTATAGAATAAGAATCTAAAAGTGCTTGTGTTGGGTGTTCATGTGCACCATCTCCTGCATTAATTATGTTCGCTTTTACATGTTTAGAAAGAAAAACACATGCACCAGGATTTGGGTGACGCATAACAACCATATCTACTTTCATAGATAAAATATTGTTTACAGTATCTATTAAAGTTTCGCCTTTTTTAACTGAAGATTGTCCAGCAGAAAAATTAATAACATCTGCAGAAAGTCTTTTCTCTGCTAGTTCGAAAGATAATTTTGTTCGTGTTGAATTTTCAAAAAATAAATTAGCAATAGTAATATCTCGAAGCGAAGGCACCTTTTTAATGGGTCTATTAATCACTTCTTTAAAATGGTCTGCTGTTTCAAAAATAAGTTGAATGTCTTTTTCTTGAAGGTATTTAATTCCTAATAAGTGATTGACACTTAATTCGCTCATGGTATAATTTTTATTAGCACTTTTCTGCGCTTTGAATAATACTTTAAAATTTTAGCTATTCACTAAATAAACTGCATCTTTACCATCGTTTTCTTTCCAGCTTACTTTTACTTTTTCTTCGTTTATAGCATCTACTTGTCTGCCTCTATAATTTGGCTGTATTGGTAAATGTCTACTAAAACGTCTGTCTATTAAAGTAAGTAATTCTATTTCATTTGGTCTTCCAAAAGATTGTATTGCAGTTAAAGCTGCACGAATACTTCGTCCAGTATACAACACATCGTCTATAAAAACAACGTTCTTATCTTCTACTATAAAATCTATTTCTGTAGTATTGGCTTCGTGTATTTTATCTCCTCTTCTAAAATCGTCACGATAAAATGTAATGTCTAATTGTCCTAATTGTAAGTTTTTAATTTTATAATCTGTTTTTAGCATTTGGGCTAAACGATTAGCTAGATACTTACCTCTTGGCTGTAAACCTATTAAAACAGTGTTAGAAAAATCTTTATGGTTTTCAATTAATTGACAAGCCAATCTGTGAAGAATGATGTTTATGTCTGTTGCGTTAAGTAGCACTTTCTGACTCATATACTCTGTAAGGGTATTTGATAAACAAAGTTAAGTTAAATTATTTTAAGTTGAAAGTTGTTTATAAAGTTTCATTAATAAGATTAACGAGCCTTAAAAAACAGTTTATTATAATTCCTAAAAAAAACCTCTCAGAAATGAGAGGTTTTAAAATATTTAATAAATATTCAGGTGAAGATTACTTCTTTCCGTCTAATTTATCTTTAAGAGCTTGTAAAGCTTCATTTGCATCACCTAATGTTGGTTTAGATTCTGCAGCTTGAGAGACTTGTTTAGCTTCTGCAGCTTTAACATTTGCCATCTCTTCTTCTCTAAAGATTGCAGTATGCGAAGCAATTACTCTCTTAAACTCTTTGTTAAATTCTATAATTTTGAATTCAGCAGAATCTCCTTTCTTTAATTTCTTACCATCTTCTTTTTCAAGGTGACGAGAAGGAATAAATGCTACGATATCTTCATTAAATTCAATAGTTGCTCCTTTATCTACAACATCTGCTATTTCTGCAGTGTGAATAGTTCCTAAAGCAAACTCAGTTTCGTATTTATCCCAAGGATTATCTGTTGTTTGTTTATGACCTAAAGATAATTTAC
>NZ_JASJHV010000001.1:0-11373 GCF_037625555.1 Lacinutrix sp. | reverse complement strand
CGAACAGAGAAGTTAAGCCTATTTGCGCCGATGGTACTACACTTGTGGGAGAGTAGGTCGTCGCCTTTTTTAGAAATCCTCAGCATTTATTTGTTGAGGATTTTTTTGTTTTAACTTTAACCTATATATTATATATTTATTTTTAAATATAGATAAATATTAGCTTTTACTTATCTTCAAACTCTGTATTGAAATGCTAACCATGGTAACAAATAAGGAACTAGATTTAACTTGGGATTTTGTAAATAACACAGAAAGAAATGTGTTTTTAACTGGAAAGGCAGGAACAGGTAAAACTACGTTTTTACACAGGTTAAAGATGAAGTCTTTAAAAAGAATGGTAGTCGTCGCTCCTACTGGTGTTGCAGCTATAAATGCAAAAGGAGTAACGATACATTCATTTTTTCAATTGCCTTTTGGACCCATTATACCTAATGAGGATTTAAAAGGTTCAGGAGGATTTAATCGAAAATTTAGTAAAACAAAAATCAAAATTATTAAATCTATGGATTTATTAGTTATTGATGAAATTAGTATGGTTCGTGCTGATTTATTGGATGGTATTAATAAAACACTTAGGCGATTTAGAATAAGAGATAAGGTTTTTGGTGGCGTCCAGTTATTAATGATTGGAGATTTACAGCAATTGTCTCCTGTTGTAAAAGAAAATGAATGGCATTTATTAAAACCTTTCTATAGCAATGCTTTCTTTTTTAGTAGTTTATCGTATAAAGAATGTAATTCTGTAACGGTTGAATTGAAACATATTTATAGACAAGATAACCCAAAGTTTATTGATATTTTAAACGAGATTAGGAATAATAGGCTGTCTCAATCTTCGGTAGATGAATTAAACAAAAGATATCAATCCGATTTTTCGCCGAAAGCAGATGAAGGTTACATTTCTTTAACAACGCATAACATTAAGGCTGACCAGACAAATAAAACAGAATTAGAAAAATTAAAAGAAAAAATAGTTAGCTATAAAGCATCGATAGATGGTAAGTTTCCAGAGTTTTCTTATCCTAATAAAGAAGAGTTAGTCTTAAAAGTTGGTGCTCAGGTTATGTTTATTAAAAATGATAGTTCTACAGATAAACGTTATTTTAATGGTAAGATTGGGAAAGTAGTTTTATTAGATAAAGATGAAGTTGTTGTAAAGTGTCCAGACGACGATTTCAATATTATTACTACTCCAGAGATATGGGAGAACATAAACTATACTGTAGATAAAGAAACTAAAGCTATTACAGAAAACAAAATTGGTTCTTACACGCAAATGCCTTTACGTTTAGCTTGGTCAATTACTATACATAAAAGTCAAGGCTTAACGTTTGAGAAAGCTATTATAGATGCACAAGGAGCTTTTGCTCATGGTCAAACTTATGTTGCGTTAAGTCGTTGTAAAAGTTTGGAAGGTTTGGTGTTGAAAACTAAAATTAATTCTAGTCAGATAATTAGTGATAGCAATGTGATTTCGTTTAATAAAATGGCTGAAGAAAACCAGCCAGATGAAACTGTTTTAGAACAATCTAAATCTGAATTTCAACTTAATTTAATTTCGGAGATTTTTAATTTTTATAAATTTCTATATCCCGTTAATAGAGTGTTAGATTTGTATTATAAAAATAGAGGTAGTATTGAAGGTAAAATAGAAACACCTCTAATTTCTATTAAAGATTGTATAACTAATTTACTTAAAGTAGCAAATGCTTTTAAAGCGCAGTTAAATGAATTATCAGAAATTACTCTAATTCCAGAATCAAGTAAAGAAATACAATCCCGTTTTATTAAGGCATTAAATTATTATAAAAACGAAGTTGAAACAAAAATTCTTGAATCTTATAAAACCTTTAATTTTACAACAGATAATAAAACAGTAGAAAAGGATTTAGTAAAAGCCTTAGATTTATTTGAAGAGTTATTGGCAACAAAGCAACTTTATTTTAAAAATTTAACAACTGGTTTTAAAGTTAATACATTTTTAGAGTTGCGAGCAAAATCCGTGTTTTTAGCTAAAGAAGTACCAAAGAAACTAAGAAAAACGGTTATAGATGGCACTACAAATGGTGAGTTATTTGAACTACTTCGTCAATTAAGAAACACAATTGCAGAAGATAAAGATTTAATCCATTATCAAATTTTTAATCAAAAGTCTTTATATGAAATGTGTGAAACCTTACCAACAAATAAAACAGAATTACTAAAAGTAAACGGTTTTGGAAAAACACGAGTAGAAAAATATGGAACAGAAATTTTAAAAGTAATTAGAGAGTATTGCGATGAAAATGATATTCAAACTTCTAAAAATGTTGAAATTTTTGAAGTACCAAAGCCGAAAAGACAAAGAGGAGATACTAATAGAACATCTTTGCAATTATTTAAATCAGGTAAATCGATAGAACAAATTGCAATGGAACGCGATTTGAATGTGAATACTATTACTGGACATTTAGCGAGTTTTATAGCTTCTGGAGAAGTGAAAATTCTTGATTTAATTTCAGAGAAACATTATAAAGAACTTAAAGCTATTATTCCAAATCAAAAGTTTGAAAACCTTTCAGATTTAAAACATCAAGTTGATAACAAGTATACTTTTGGAGAATTACGTTTGGTGTTAGACGATTTATCAAACAAATAGAAAAAGCTTCGAAATAAATTCCGAAGCTTTTCATAATATATTAATTAGAATCTTTTATCCTTTAATAAGACCTCTAGAGATGACAATTTTCTGAATTTCAGAAGTTCCTTCATAAATTTGAGTAATCTTAGCATCACGCATCAAACGTTCTACATGATATTCTTTTACAAAACCATTTCCACCGTGAATCTGTACAGCTTCAACAGTGTGTTCCATAGCTACTTTTGAGGCATATAATTTTGCCATTGCACTAGACATATCGTAATTATTACCTTGATCTTTATCCCAAGCAGATTTCATTACTAACATTCTAGCAGCTTCAATTTCTGTATACATATCTGCCAATTTAAAAGCTATAGCTTGATGGTTACAAATCTCAGTGCCAAAAGCTTTACGTTCTTTAGAATATTTTAAAGCTAATTCGTAAGCACCAGAAGCAATGCCTAAAGCTTGAGCGGCAATACCAATACGTCCTCCAGATAAGGTTTTCATGGCGAATCTAAATCCAGATCCATTTGCACCAATCCTATTTTCTTTATGTACTTTAACGTCATTAAATTGAAGTGTATGTGTATCACTTCCTCTTATTCCCAGTTTATCTTCTTTAGGTCCAATGTCAAAACCAGGAGTTCCTTTTTCAACAATAAAAGCATTAATTCCATGAGAGCCTTTGTGTTTATCTGTTTGAGCTATTACTAGGTACACATCTGCTCTTCCTCCACTTGTAATCCAATTTTTTGTTCCGTTAATCACATAGTGATCTCCTTTATCAATTGCAGTAGTTCTTTGAGATGTAGCATCACTTCCTGCTTCAGGCTCACTTAAGCAAAAAGCACCTACAAACTCACCAGTAGCAAGTTTTGTTAAGTATTTTTGCTTTTGCTCTTCAGTTCCATAAGCTTCTAAACCGTAACAAACTAAAGAGTTGTTCACAGAAACAATTACAGAGGCAGAAGCATCAATTTTAGACAATTCCTCCATTATTAGCACATAAGACATAGCGTCCATTCCACTTCCACCATATTTTGGATCTACCATAATGCCCATAAAACCTAAATAACCCATCTTTTTTACTAGTTCTTGTGGGAATTCTTGCTTGTTATCACGTTCTATTACACCGGGTAATAATTCGGTTTGCGCAAAATCTCGAGCAGCGTCGCGTATCATTAAATGTTCTTCGGTTAAGCTAAAATCCATATTTATATGTGCTGTTAATTTGATAAAATTAGAGTACAAATATAGCTTTTTATTAGTTTTTTGTCAATAGATATTTCTATTTTTACATAATATGATAAAAAATGAATACAATATTATTGGTGTTATGTCTGGTACATCTTTAGATGGAATAGATTTAGCATTAATAACGTTCAATTTTAAATCTATTTGGACTTTTAAAATAAATGTTTCAGAAACTATCACTTATAATGAAGAATGGACAAATAAATTGAAAAACTTAGTTAAACATTCAAAAGAAGAATTAAACGACTTAGACAATGAGTACACTTTGCATTTAGCTAAAGTTATATCAAATTTTATTAATCAAAATAATATTAAAAAAATTGACGCTATTTGCTCTCATGGGCACACAGCTTTACACAAGCCTGAAGATGGTTTAACTTATCAAATAGGAAATCTCCCTATTCTATCCACAAAAATAAATCAAACAATAATCTGCGATTTTAGAGTGCAAGATGTTGCTAAAGGAGGTCAAGGTGCTCCTTTAGTCCCAATTGGAGATAAACTATTATTTTCAGATTACAACTATTGTGTTAATCTTGGAGGATTCGCAAATGTTTCTACCGAAATTGAGGGTAAACGTATAGCTTTTGATATTTGTCCTGTAAACATTGTATTAAATAAATATGTTTCGAAATTAGGTTTTGCATACGACGATAAAGGAAATCTAGCTAAAACTGGAAAAATTAATAATGATTTATTAAATGAATTAAATAAGCTTCAGTTTTATAGAGAAACCTATCCAAAATCACTAGGTTTAGAATGGGTAAATGATATAATGTTTCCTATAATTAATAGTTGTAATCTTTCAATTGAAGACATTTTAAGAACATACATAGAGCATATTGCGATTCAGACTTCTTCAGTTTTGAATAAGAAAGAAAACGCTTCAGTTTTAATAACTGGAGGAGGTGTTTTTAATTCATTTTTATTGTCTAGAATTAAATTTTTAAGTAAAAATAGAATCCAAATTCCTTCCAAAGAAATTATAGAATACAAAGAAGCACTAATTTTTGGCTTTTTAGGTGTCTTGAAACTACGTGAGGAAAACAACTGTTTAGCCAGTGTTACAGGAGCTAAAAAAGACCATTCTTCTGGAGTGATATTTCAATTATAAAAAAATTAAATTTTTACTTTAAGCGCCTTTAGTTTTTTATATTTGTAAAACTAATCAACTTTCTATAAAATGAATCAACTTTAGATACATTTCAATTATATTTTCAGAATTAAATTTAAAAAAGTTAACAAAGATTCAACAATTATAAATGAAAGAATTACTAAAAAAATACGAGAATAAAGAGCCAGAAATAATCTTTAATTGGAAAGATGCAGAAACTGAAGCTGAAGGTTGGACTGTAATAAACTCACTTAGAGGTGGAGCTGCAGGAGGAGGTACAAGAATGAGAAAAGGTCTTGATATGAACGAAGTTTTATCTCTTGCCAAAACAATGGAAGTTAAATTCACTGTTTCTGGACCAGCAATTGGAGGAGCAAAATCTGGTATTAATTTTGATCCAAAAGATCCAAGAAAAAAAGGAGTATTGGAACGTTGGTATAAGGCTGTCTCTCCATTGTTAAAAAGTTATTATGGAACTGGAGGAGATTTAAATGTAGATGAAATACACGAAGTAATCCCAATTACAGAAGCCTCTGGTGTTTGGCATCCTCAAGAAGGTGTCTTTAACGGTCACTTTAAACCTACAGAAGCAGATAAGATTAATCGCATAGGACAGTTACGTCAAGGTGTAATTAAAGTTATAGAAAATCCAGGTTTTTCTCCAAACGTTGCGAAAAAATATACAGTAGCAGACATGATTACGGGATATGGTGTTGCCGAAGCTGTAAAGCATTATTACGAAATTTATGGAGGAACTGTAGTAGGTAAACGTGCCGTTGTCCAAGGTTTTGGTAATGTAGGTTCTGCTGCAGCTTATTACTTAGCTCAAATGGGAGCGAAAATTGTAGGTATTATAGATATTTCTGGTGGTGTAATTAAGGAAGAAGGGTTTTCTTTTGATGAGATTACTAATTTTTTCTTAACAAAAAACGGAAATACACTTCTAGCAGATAATATGATTCCATTTGCAGAAATGAACAAACGTATTTGGTCGCTTCAAACAGAAATATTTGCACCTTGTGCAGCGTCCAGATTAATAACACAAGATCAAATTAGTCAAATGATTAATACAGGATTAGAAGTTATTTCATGTGGTGCAAATGTACCTTTTGCAGATAAAGAGATTTTCTTTGGAAGTATTATGGAGAGTACAGATGAAAAAGTAAGCTTAATTCCAGATTTTATTTCAAACTGTGGAATGGCAAGAGTATTTGCATACTTTATGGAACGTAAAGTGCAAATGACAGATGAAGCGATATTTAACGATACTTCAAGCATTATTAAAAAAGCAATTCAAAATACATTCGATAAGAACCCAAGTAAAACAGAAATTAGCAAGACAGCATTCGAAATTGCACTAACTCAACTTGTTTAATTCTCAATATAAACTATGGAAACAGTAATTATTCTAGTATTTGTATTTGGTTATTTAGCCATTACATTAGAACACAGTATTAAAATAGATAAATTAATTCCTGCATTAGTCATGATGGCAATAAGTTGGGCATTAATTTCATTAGGTATAGATTCTTTTCCAAATTGGTTCGATTCTGCTAAACACGCCTTAGTAGATAATTTTCCTGCATTAGGTCATGAGGCTAAAATGCATTTAATGGAGGAAACTCTATTACATCATCTTGGTAAAACAGCAGAGATTTTAGTGTTCTTATTAGGAGCAATGACTATAGTTGAGATTATTGATTATTTCGATGGTTTTTCAACAATAAAGAATTTTATAAAAACAAAAAAGAAATCTAAAATTCTTTGGATTTTTTGTGGTTTAGCATTTGTATTGTCAGCTATAATAGATAATCTAACAGCAACAATAGTTTTAATTTCAATACTTCAAAAAATTGTAAAGGATAGAAATGTGCGTATTTGGTATGCAGGATTAATTATTATTGCAGCAAATGCTGGTGGTGCATTCTCTCCAATTGGAGATGTAACTACTACAATGTTGTGGATTGGTAAAAAAGTATCTACAGGACATTTATTTGGTTACTTATTATTACCATCATTAATATGTATGTTAGTACCAACCATTATTGCTTCATTTTTACCTGCTTTTAAGGGAAATTTAGAATCTCAAGAAGAAGATACAAACAAACCAAAAAGTCGCTTCAGTGGTAGCATGTTATACTTAGGATTAGGTGCTATTGTTTTTGTGCCAATTTTTAAGATGGTAACACACCTACCTCCTTATGTTGGGATGATGCTGTCTCTAGGAGTTGTAGCTATTTTTGCAGAAATTTATAGTTCTTCAAAATTCAGTTTAACAGAAATGGATGGAGGAGAAAGCCAAGCCCATGCGCACCATAGTCCAGTACATCATTCTTTATCTAAAATCGAATTACCAAGTATATTATTCTTCTTAGGGATTTTAATGGCTGTCGCAGCACTAGAATCTTTAGGAACATTATTCCTTTTTGCAGATTCATTACAGACTTCTGTTCCAATGCTAGGAACAGAGTTACATCACTCTGGCGTATCAGATTTAGTAGTAATATTATTAGGTATAGGATCTGCAGTTATAGATAATGTACCTTTAGTAGCAGCAAGTTTAGGTATGTTTTCAGAACCAATGGATAACGAGTTATGGCATTTTATAGCCTATTCAGCAGGAACTGGAGGTAGTATGCTTATTATTGGCTCTGCAGCTGGAGTTGTTGCTATGGGAATGGAAAAAATAGATTTTTTCTGGTATTTCAAAAAAATATCATGGTTAGCTTTAGTCGGATTTTTAGCAGGAACATTAGTTTTCTTTTGGAATAGAACTTTGTTTTAACATACGTAACTACAAAAATTAACGTTATACATTTATATAAACACTCAATATGATTAGTACAT
The DNA here is from genome assembly GCF_037625555.1 of Lacinutrix sp. Classification (GTDB taxonomy): domain Bacteria; phylum Bacteroidota; class Bacteroidia; order Flavobacteriales; family Flavobacteriaceae; genus Lacinutrix. The sequence continues at coordinate 3,532 of NZ_JASJHV010000001.1, read as the reverse complement.
TAATACAAGACACAGCTCAAGATGCAGAAGTTTTAGCAGAAGGAGAAACAGTAGAAAAAACATTATCAATAATAGAGTTAATTACAACGGGAGGAACAGCCGGAATGGTAATTATAGGTTTATTATTCGTTTTATTTGTTGTCGCATTATATATTTATTTCGAAAGACTTTTAGCAATAAAAGAAGCTTCAAAAGTAGATTCAAATTTTATGAATCAGATAAAGAATTATGTAAGTGAAGGTAAAATTGACTCTGCTCAAAACCTATGTTCACAAGCAAATTCTCCAGTCTCAAGGTTAATTAGTAAAGGGATTTCTAGAATAGGTAAACCTTTAGACGATATTAATACAGCTATTGAAAATGCTGGACGATTAGAAATTTATAGTTTAGAAAAAAATGTAAGTGTTTTAGCAACCATTTCTGGTGCTGCACCAATGATTGGATTTCTTGGAACAGTTATTGGAATGATATTATCAATATTCGAAATTGCAAACTCTGGTGGTTCTATAGATATAAAAACTCTGGCAGATGGTTTGTATACTGCAATGACAACAACTGTTGGAGGTTTAATAGTCGGAATTATTGCTTATATAGCATATAATCACTTAGTAGTAAAAACAGATAAAATTGTTTACAAGATGGAAGTAAACTCATTAGAGTTTTTAGATCTTTTAAATGAACCAATTTAACAACTAATTGATGAATTTACGCGGAAGAAATAAAGTAACACCAGAATTCAATATGTCTTCCATGACCGATATTGTATTCCTTTTACTTATCTTTTTTATGATTGCTTCAACGTTAGTATCTGCTGAGGCCATAGATTTATTATTGCCAAAATCTACTAGTAAAACTACACAAACTAAAAACATATCAGTTAGTGTAGATAAGGATACTAATTACTATATAGACCTGAAACAGGTCTCTAAAGATCTCTTAGAGTTAGAATTAATTGCAAAGCTTGGTAGTGAAGAGTCTCCAACAATAACAATTCGTTCAGACCAAGATGTAGAAATGAAACATGTTGTATACATAATGGATATTGCGAATAGAAATAGGATAAAATCAACTTTGGCAGTAAAGTCTCAGTAAAATGAAATATTTAGAAACAAAACACGAAAAAAAATCTGCTACAATAACAACAATAATCGTTGTTATTGTAGTGCTTTTATGTTTTGTTGTTGGTCAAGATTACCAAGATCCTCCAGAAGAATATGGAGTAGCAATTAATTTTGGAGAATCCAGTGCGCTAAACGAAAATATTAGACCAAAAATTTCAGAGAAAATTCAAGAAGAAGAAGCTGAACCTGAAAAACCTATAGTAGCAGAAGCAGAAACAGCAGCAGCAGAGCTTAATAAAATTGAAGAAGAAAAATTAGCAGAAGAACTAGCTAGTAAAGAAGCTGCAGATGCAGCAGCCAAAGCGGCAAAAGCAGAAGCTGAAGCGGCTGAAAAATTATTAGCACAGCAAAAAGAGGAGGCTTTAAAAATAAGAAACGAAAAAGAAGCCAAAGCTAAAGAGAAAATACAGAATCTTAAAAAAGAGGCAGCAGAAGCCAAAGATAAAGCTGTAGCAGATGCAAAAGTAAAGGCAGATAGAGCAGCTAGTGACAAAGCAGATGCAAAAGCTATAGCAGATAAAGTAGCCAGAGATAAAGCAGCAGCAGATGCAAAGGCAGAATCAGATAGAGCAGCTGCAGTAAAACTAGCAGCAGAAAATAAAGCAAAAGATAATGGGAAAACTCCCAATTTTGATGTTATAGAAAACTCACCTATTTATCCAGGTTGTAAGTCAGGAAATAATACTGCAAGAAAACAATGCATGAATGACAAAATCAAGCAATTTTTAAATAATAACTTTAATAAAATGCTTGCCTCAGATTTAGGCTTGAATGGTTTTCAAAAAATATATATACGTTTTACAATTAGTGAATCTGGTAAAGTTGCAGGTATTAGGGCTAAAGCAGCAGATGTTAAATTAGAAACAGAAGCTAAAAGAGTATTAGGTTTATTACCTAAAATGCAGCCAGGAATGCAACAAGGTAGGCCTGTATCTGTTGCTTTTGATCTTCCTCTTAGTATAAAAATTAATTAATTTTTAAATAGTTTAAACTATATTAAAAAGTCTGATAAGATGAAATACTTACAAACAAAACATGAGCAACATTCAGCTATTATAACAACTCTAATAACAGTTATATTAGTATTGCTTTGTTTCGTAATTGGACAAAGTTATCAAGATCCTCCAGAAGAATATGGTGTTGCTATAAATTTTGGGAATTCATCAGTTGGCAGTGGAAATATACAACCAAATAAGCCTGTAAAGTTTGAAGATTTAAATATCAATAAACAACCTCAAGAAGCGCAATCAGAACCAAATAATGCAGCAGCTTCAGACCAAGTTAAAGAAGATATTTTAACTCAAGATACAGAAGAAGCGATAGCGATTAAAAAGGCTGAAGCTGAAAACAAAGCTAAAGCTGATGCAGAAGCTAAGAAAAAAGTAGAAATTGATGCTATGTTAGGAGGAATGAATAATTCCGAAGGAGAATCAAATGCAAGTGAAGGCAACGATAATAAAACAGGAGATAAAGGACAGCTCGATGGTAATTCTTATGCACCAAGTTACTTTGGAGGTGGAAAAGGAAATGGAGGTGTTGGTTCTGGTTTAGGTGGACGAGGTCAAGAGGAATTTACTAAAGTTATACAAGATTGTAATGAAGAAGGGTTGGTAGTTGTTAGAGTAGAAGTAGATAGAAATGGTCGTGTACTTAAAGTAGAACCTGCTAAAGGAACAGAAAACTCAGCACCTTGTTTATACAAAGCTGCAAAAAAAATTGCAGAATCTGGTAAATGGCCTGCAGACTCAAAAGCACCGACAAGACAAATTGGTTTTGTAAGTGTAAATTTCAAATTAGGTCAATAAAACCATGAACTATCAAGATACTATTAATTGGATGTTTACGCAACTTCCAATGTATCAAAAGCAAGGAAAAAGTGCTTTTAGAATAGATTTAAGTAATGCTATTTTAATATCAAATCACCTAGAAAACCCTGAAAGTAAATTCAAATCAATTCATGTTGCGGGAACTAATGGCAAAGGTTCTACTAGCCACATACTATCCTCAATTCTACAAGAAGCAGGATATAAAGTTGGTTTATATACTTCACCACATTTAAAAGATTATAGAGAGCGTATAAAAATAAATGGTAAAGAGGTTAGCAAGCAATTTGTAATTCAATTTATAAAGCGGAATAAATCTTTTTTTGAATCAAATACGTTATCATTTTTTGAAATGACAGTTGGTTTGGCATTCGATTATTTTGCAAAGCAAAAAGTAGATATCGCTATAATTGAAGTTGGTTTAGGTGGCAGGTTAGATTCTACAAATATTATCATACCAGAAGTATCTGTAATTACCAATATTGGTTTAGATCATACCCAATTTCTAGGAAATACTTTAAAGTCTATAGCCAATGAAAAAGCTGGCATCATTAAATCAAATATTCCTGTTGTAATCGGAGAAAATCA